>NZ_JANHZQ010000034.1:0-56173 GCF_041414725.1 Alteromonas sp. DY56-G5
TAATTATGGCTCTGGCTGAAAAGTTAACCCACGAAAATGCGGGGGCTAGCACTTTTACAGGGAGTCATTGTGTCTAGCTTCCCAGAGGTTTTAAATTGAAACTTGTATTTTTTTTAAGTCTATGTCTTTTATTAGTCGGATGTTCAAGCACATCTGAACCAGTTTCTTTCAAAAATAGTCGAATCGGTGTTGACTACAAGCTAAATGAAACTTTAAAACTATGCCACACCCACCTTGGCAAGACAGTATTCCAAAACACTGAAGAAATTTACCCTATTACTGAAAATGTCAACGCCTTAGTCACAAAAGGCTATGTTGAAGGAATTAAAAACACTTTTAACACTCCCGTTCAAATAGACTCTAGTATTGATTGGAGCAATTATTTAAGTTACTCATCCTGGGACGCTAGTGCCAAATTGGTGCCACAGGGATTAAATAAGCTTAGAGAAATTCAAGCTAAGTATGACTTAGACTTTCTCCTTGTCGCGAGAGACTACGAAAACTTTTATAAAGGCGAGGCTTGCAGTGGCGCATGGTTCAAGACTCAAATGAGCGACGTCAGGAGTTTTGTCCCTATTTATGTAGCGCTAGTATTTGACGCTAATTCTGGAAAATATGTTGGTAGTACATTTATTACAAATGACCACCATAGCTCTGTTTATCAAAATTTTAACGACGTTTCGAAACTAGAACACAGTGAAGTCTTAAAACTTATTTATTATTCTGAAGATGCAGCAACTAAAGCAGCAAGTATGTTCTTCGAATAACAAGGAAGCTAACAAACGCATTAACACTCGCTACGCTCGCTAGGGACAAAAACACGTAGGCTCCCTTCGCTTCGCTCAGTATTATAGCCTACGTATTTTTGCCCGTTATGCGGGCCGTTATATTTTCGGAGTAAGTTCAAATTGAGATGGATTTTATTAAGTTTATTATTTTGCGGCGCTTCGAACGCATCAACTTGTATTGTTACTGAGGAACAGGCATTTCTTTGGAATGAAAAATATCAGCCACTTTTTACAGTTAATACTGAGTATTTTGATGGCAGTTATTCAGTAGAAATCTTATTACCCAACAAAATCGAAGATCGAGAATATAAAAATTCGGCACTATTCATCGACAGTCTCGAGGAACCATCACTGTTTATGCCTGCGGAAGCTCTCGAGCGTGATGAAGGAAAAGTAGTTTGGTATACCGTTGGAAATGAGCTCGTTCGAAAACACTTTTTTGTTTTTTCATACGGCGAAGGCTGTGGTATTTCGGTAACATTGCCGGTTGTTTTTAACTAAAATATAACACATATGAGCCTCCGGGCTGTCAATGAAAAAAGATAGCCCCTTGACCACTATTTCAAGATCAATACCGTTGCCTTTTTAGAACTCGTTTACTTCGTCTGTCATGGCTGATGTTAGGCAAATTGCCTACGTCAAACACATGTAGAGCTGCGCCGGTCACCGGCTCTTGTTGTTGCGCTTTTCAATTCCTTTTGACTGGCAACGGCACTAGACATTCATCGGTTAACCTTCCTCTGTCCTATTCAAACCTAAGTGGCTGCATTGACCAGTTAGTATCAGGTTCAGTGAAGGTGTAAGCAAATTCGTAAAAAGGTATAGATGCGCAACAGCCGCATGTCTAATCAAACCAACAGGTTTTGGCATATCGGTATATTTATCGATGCTGCTTTTGCAGAGTACTTTGCGATAAAAGAGATACTCACCATTTAACCAGTTAGATGTTTAAGCTCATGCCCACTGTGCGACTTAACCGTTTAAAAAGCGCTCTTCATCGAATACCTGCCGGTTCTTCAACATAAAGTAAGTACATCGCCCAATTTTATGAGCGAGTGCAGATAAAGCCTTCGCCTTGCTCATTCGTTTTTGCAGCTTGGCTAGATACCGTTTCGCGTTGTCATTACCTTTAAGGTACAACACTGCTGCTTCACTAAATGCCCATTTTAAATGAGCATTACCAATCTTATTTCCCTGCGTACCATGCGTTTTACCGGCCGACTCAGCTTTGCATTTGACTAACCGTGAATACGAGGCAAACTTCTGAACTGATGGAAACCGTTTAATATCGCCAACTTCATACAAAATGGTGAGGGCTAGAATTTTCCCGATACCTGGAAACGACTTTAGAATATGTAAATCTGTTGCACAGTGTGTTTGTGCTTGAGTCTTTACATAATGTTCAATCTTGTAGAGCTCACTCACCATGGTTTCGATTATATTTAGATTTAAATCCATACTCTTTTGCACAGCTTCGTCTGGAAAAAAGTGGCGCATCTTTTCTCTATCAGGTGAGTTTCTTAAATCTAACCGCGTTTCTAAAGCGGGTAAGTTGTATTGACTGACTGTGCTAGCAACGTGCGCTTTCAGTTGAGCACTCATTCTCATTATGTGCGTGCGACGGCGAAGCGCATCTCGAATCGAACGATGCTCCTTCGAATAAGCATGCGCAAGCGGGAAGTTCCCTCCGCGCATTAATTTCGCTATCTTTAGCGCGTCTATTTTATCGTTTTTCGTTTTACCTGCATGAATCGCTTTCATATAAAGCGCGTGGCCAAGAATAAAATCGATATTGTGCGCTTCGCAGAAGTCAGAGACCCAATACCAACAGTGCATACATTCCACTCCAACAACAATATTGCCCAGATATGGCGTTAGAAGCGCTAACAGTTTATCGGGTGAATCATCTATTTTTTTGTGAACAAGAATGTTGTTTTCATTATCAATAATGCAGACGTAAAGCAGCCTTGTGTGAAGATCGATTCCACAATAGTACGGATGTGTATTAGTATAAAAGTTCATTGAGTTTTCTCCCTTGGTTTGGTCGCCTATTAGGATAAACTCAGTTTATGCTGATAGGGAGGAGGCTCAATGATTATCAAACCGCTGTAGACGCAAGCGGGTTGGGACATATACTCTTAGGCTTCCCTCTCTGCGCTCGGTATTATAGCTTACGTCTATTTGCCCCTTAGTGGGGCTTTGAATTCCACAAGGAAGGTACATGTTTAAACTTTTATGGTCTTTTATTTTAATTGTTTCTCTATCATTCGTGCCTGCGCAGGGTGGTGAAACAATAGTCGATTTGAACGAAAACACAGTAATTTATCACGGTAAATTATCGCCATCAGCAAATCAGAAACTTCTTTTAATTCTGAAAAGTGGTAAGAGTAAAGTTGAATGGCTGTCTATAACGTCCGAAGGAGGTGAAATCAATCATGGAATGGATCTTGGCAATATTGTTCATGACTATGATTTGAAGCTTGAGGTCAATGAGTATTGTCTCTCATCATGCGCTAACTACGTTTTTTCTGCAGCAAATCATCACAGGATTTCGAATCACGCAGTTATTGGTTTCCATGGTGGTACAACCGGGATGGAGAAGGAAATATCATCGTTTATTGATGCTCTTCCAGAGGAAGAGCGGGAATTAACAAAGCAGAGCTTAGAAAAATATATGAAGTCAGCTGTAATTCGTGAGCGAAACTTCTTCGAAAAAATTGGTGTGGACCAGCGAATAACAACACTAGGGCAGTCTTCCGAATATAAAGAGTTCGCAGAGAAAGAAGACTTTATCGGCTGGTACTATTCACTCGAAGGGCTTGCTACGCTGGGCGTTTCTAACATTGATGTAGTAAACCCTCCTTGGTCATATCAACATTTGAGCGAAAAAACTAAGTTTTTCAAAGTCAGAGTAGGCGGCATTTAACATTGGGTTATGTCAGCCCATATGGATACGAAGCAAAATACGCTTAACATGGACGTCCACTTTTAATGGGGAAGACCAATGCTTTTCAGAAAGTTCATCAATAAGGAATGTTATGAATCTAAATGCAACATTTTGGGGGCAAGCACTCTTCATCCTCGCTTTAGTTGTAATTTTCTTTACCATCAAATTCGCTAAAGGAAAGGCTGACAATATCGGGTTGGTTGTCATTTACGCCGTCTTGCTCAACTTCTTGATTCCGCCTGTTGGGTGGTTTTATTGTTACCGATGGGCAAATAAATAATTGCCTAGAACAAATATCATCCTCTTTGTAGCTAGTTTTTTTACTAAAGTGAGGTGTGAAAGGTTTTAATTTGTACACATATAACAAGCCAATGAGCACGTTCGCTGCGACGTTAGCTACAGAACTTTGTAGATCAGTTAAGGTCGAAGTTTGAGACAGCAAAATACGTTAAAAGGAATTACCATGAACAAAAAAGCTTTTTTTATTGGCTCAGCCACTTTGCTATCTTCACTGTTAGCCTTTCAATCATTTAGTAACCCAGCTCCCTTAAATTCAGTCCAAAAATGCGCATCTCTACTCCCAAGCGGCTACAACTTTTCCATGACCATAAATGCTAAGATAGATACGACAGCTGACAAACCAGTAGTGTCAGGCATTCTAGATTTAACAGACGGTACCGAAATACTCCCCCCAGAATTAAGTTCAAAAGTAGAGCCTTTCAAACAATGCGTAGTAAAGCTGATGAAATAGACAACATGGCTCAGGTAACCACAAGCCATGTGCTTTCAAAATAGATGTCGGCCTTACAAATCAGCCAAGTTCGTCTCTCGACTGTATCTTCCCTAGGGAAGACACAATGTTTAGTCGTTATTTACCTCTGGTAACTATCTAACGGGATATTTATGAAAAGCAAAGATGTAAAGGTAAAAGCCAGAATAGCCAAGTTATTGCTTTCATTTTGCTTTGTAGCCTGGGGAGTCACTTGGGTTTATGCATTTATTGCAGATGAATGGGGGTTAATCGCAGGATTTTTTAAAGGCTTAGTACTTGGTGGCTGTTTCGCTGTCATTCCTGCTGCATATGCGATTTATTCATTATCACAAACTAAGTTACCAACATTCAAAATAGTACTCGGTATATCACTAACTTGGTTGTTAATTGTATGCAGTTTATATTTGGTTTAACAGGCCGTAATCTACCAAGTTTCTTTCACAGGATTGTGAGTAGCCAAATCAATCTAAGAGGGATTTATGCAGACTGCGCTAATTATTGTTATTCCAGTAGTTGTTGTTTTGCTGATTATTGGAATTCTAAAGCTCAAACCGTTGTTCAGTTATATGGCAATTTTTGGCTTAGGAGTACTGTCTTCATTCGTAGTGGAGTTCTTTTTTTGCTCTGGCCTGCAAACACAGTGTGAAGCAGATGGGTTAAATATGGTGGGCTTTTTCTTCCATTCTTTTTATGTGATAGCAATTTGTTCAGTTTTTTACGCTATTATGCCTCACCTTTCAGAACAAAAATCGCAGTAAATTAAATGTCTTAACAAAAAGACGATTAAGACTGTAGTATGTAATTCAGAAAACTTGATTCTATAGGCTGTAGTTCAAGTAAATAAAAAATAATTCGTTGAAATCAATGGGTATAGAAACGAGTAGAGGTTATTCGTCTACATTCGGTGAGCTTGGTGCAGCCCTTGTAATTAGAAATCAAAAGATAAGGAGTTCTTTTAATATGAGTTTTTGGCAAATCATTATTTTTATCGTGCTTTTCAGCCTTACACTTCTACCAGCGTTAATTGCCTTAACATCCAAAAAAGCTAAAGGCATACACAAGTTAGCATGGGGGGCCATTTCCCTTTTCTTTTCGTGGTTGGGGTTTTTAATCTATTACTTCTTTGCAATTAGAGGTATGAGCAAGCAAAGTACATAACGATTCGTTGTTACGCTCCACTTTAAGATGCCCTTTATTAGACGTTATACGGTGATAGGAATTTAGATAACATGAAGATTAAATTGATAGTAATCTTGTCAATATGCGTAATCTCAACAGGGTGCGCTTCAGCTTCTGATAGGGCTGCAAGAGACTTTCTTGATGGGGCTAGTGCCAGTGCTGAAAAAAGACAGCGAGAAGAATCTACTAACCGATACAGTAAAAAGCGTGACCATAAAAACGATGCTATAGAAGATACGGTGTCTGGAGCACTTACCGCGCTTTTTAGAGGTTTGTTTAGCTCTGAAAGCGACGATAACTAGTGAAAGATAGTTTCCTAGCATGGCGTGCGAGTAGCGCTTTAATGCCCTTTTCAAAAGGTATTATTTGCTTACCAACAGTATTTCAAAAGAGGTCTGCCCGTTGGAATTAAAAACCATTGGTTTGTTTGTAATTACTGCACTTGCTGAAATTGTTGGGTGCTATCTGCCCTACTTATGGTTGAAAGAAGATAAGTCCATATGGTTGTTAGTACCAGCGGCTATATCGCTCGCGCTTTTTGCTTGGCTGTTATCACTTCACCCGACCGCTGCCGGGCGCGTATACGCGGCTTACGGTGGTGTTTACATTTTCATGGCTATTATGTGGCTTTGGCTTGTTGATGGAGTGAAGCCAACGTTATGGGACTTGGTGGGCACCTTTGTCGCTATGATTGGTATGGCGATAATTATGTTCGCACCAAGAAGTCATGGATAAAAGTCTTGCTTGCAATAAATAACGAAGAAAACGCGATGAAGATTACCTTTATTCCAAGTACGAACCTACCAAGGGCTGCTGAGTTTACCTTTAATAACATGCGCGATTATTACGCTCAGTTTGCGCCTGATTGGGACGTCGACAAAGTGCTTGGGGTTACCGCAGAGCTCATTAATTACGACATTCAAGTAGACAGCGAAACGGTGGGGGTTATGCGCCTTCAATACGACGGTAACACCTGTATATTGCGCGACCTTCAGGTCATACCCAGCGCACAGAACAAAGGCATAGGTAGTGCTGCCATTGAAGAAGCAGAAAGACTAGCCTTAGGGGCCAATACTAACTCGCTTGACTTACGAGTATTCAAAGTTAGCCCTGCAGTTTCGCTTTATAAAAAAGTGGGATTTATCATTGAAGGTGAAGACGACCGCTTTTTTAACATGACTAAACCCTTAAGCACTTAACAAACAGGCTTGTACCGCCGTCTATTCAGAATATACCTAAAGGCCAAAGCACATGAAGATTATTATTGATGATCTCACCGGAGGAGAAGTGCTAGCGCTTTTAGAAGAGCATTTGTCTGATATGTATGCTACATCGCCACCTGAGAGCGTACATGCATTAGATGTTGAAGCACTAAAAGCTTCGAACATTACTTTTTTTAGTGGCTGGAAGCAGCAACAGCTTGCGGGCTGCGTCGCTATTAAAACCCTTGATACACATAGCGCCGAGCTAAAATCTATGCGCACAGCCAAGCCGTTTAGAGGATGCGGTGTAGCGTCTCAGTTATTACTTTTTGCCCTAGAACATGCGAAAATGAAAGGGTTTAGTTCGGTAAGTTTAGAAACAGGAACGCAAGACTACTTTTTAGCGGCCAGAACCCTATACAAAAAGTTTGGTTTTGTTGATTGCGGTCCATTTGGCAGTTACTCAATCGATCCCAACAGCCACTTTATGACCCGAGCGCTTTAATTTAGTACTTTAAGAGAATTCCACATGTCGTTACCTCCTTGCCCGCATTGCCAATCAGAATATGTATACGAAGATCAGCCTCTACTTATTTGCCCTGAATGTGGACACGAGTGGAACCCGAACGAGGTAGAAGAGGAAGTCTCTGCTAAAGACTTCAACGGTACACCGTTAGTAGCCGGCGACAAAATTACGCTAGCAAAAGATTTGAAGGTAAAAGGCAGTTCGTTGGTACTAAAAATTGGAACCAAAGCCGTTATCCGACACGTAAAAGATGCCAAAGACCACCAGCTAGACTGTAAAGTAGATGGCGCGGGTGAAATGATGCTGACTGCACAATTTGTTAAAAAGGCATAAGCGGCGTTTTATTGAAAAGCCTCATTTCCTTTTAGCGCGCTTATTTTTTTGTCAACTAGGCGCGCTAGCTATTCCAATCCATCCCTTCTTAAAAATTTGCGACTTCGTTGGTAATGGTTTCAGTAAGCAAGCTAATCGCTTTCGATGACACTTTCTGAGGGTTAACTAAACAAACACCCACATGCCCAAGCTCGGGTAAACTTTCTGAATTAGATAAAACGTGTAGACCAGGTGGCACTGAACTCTTTGCAAGAACGGTTATGCCCAGCCCTTCGTTAATCGCCGTTTGTATGCCATTTAAGTCAGCAATGGTATACACCACCTGCCACGGTTTTTTGATAGCCGATAACAGATTGGTTGCTCGCTTGCGGTAAATACACGGCGACGGTGCAGCAATAATAGGCAGTTTAACAGGCACGCTATTTACAAAGCGCTGACTCCCCACCCATACCAGTTGATCTGAAATGATGTAGCCGTCTTGCTGAGGATCAGGTGTTTCTTGTAGCGAAAGAATTAAATCGAACTGGCTTTTAAGCGGCTCACTAAGTAAGTCTTTACTTAGCGCACAATGCACCTCTAGCGATATTTCCGGATAGGTTTGCGTGAACCGTCGAATAATTTTAGGCATAAGCGTTGTACTAAATTCGCTGGGAATGCCTAACCGAATATTTCCCGTAACCTGCGGTTTGCCGAATTCGGCCATCGCCTGATCGTTCAGTGCCACTATCTTTTCACCATACGACAATAAGCGACTACCAGCGCCAGTTACTGCCAAGCGATTTTTGTCGCGGGAAAATAGCTTTTCCCCAATCATTTCTTCTAGTTTTTTTATCTGTAAGCTAATGGCAGGCTGTGTGCGCTGAAGCTGCTCGGCACATTGAGTGTAGCTACCCGTCTGTGCAATAAGCACGAACGAACGCAGAAAATCTATCGATAAGTTTTTCATTACTTTGCTTTACACCTCTCTATTAGCTTTGTCTGCTGTTTTGCCTTACTAGTGCCAAACTTGCTCACAAGGCCATTTAATAAAATTATAATGCCATATTTTTTATTAATTTTATTTATTCTTTTTACACTCCTAGTATCAGATACAAAATAATGACATTTAGGAGCCAGCATGAACCCACTTAACCAGCACCTTCACGAACAAGACCCAGATATCGCAGCATTTATTGCGCAAGAAAACGAACGCCAAGAACATCACATTGAACTGATTGCATCGGAGAACTACACCAGTAAAGCTGTTATGCAGGCGCAAGGCAGTCAGCTAACTAATAAGTATGCAGAAGGCTATCCGGGCAAGCGCTATTACGGTGGCTGCGAGGCGGTGGACAAAGTAGAACAGCATGCTATCGACAGAGCTAAAGCATTGTTTGAAGCTGACTATGTGAATGTGCAGCCTCACTCTGGCTCTCAAGCGAATACTGCAGTTTATATGGCGCTATTAAACCTTGGCGATACCATTCTTGGGTTGAGCCTTGATCACGGTGGGCACCTCACACACGGTGCAAAGCCTAACTTCTCGGGAAAACTATACAACGCGATTCAGTATGGCTTGAACACAGAAACCGGTGAAATTGACTATGACCAAGTAGAAGCCTTGGCTAAAGAGCACAAACCAAAAATGATTGTAGCGGGCTTTTCGGCTTACTCTCGCGTGGTCGACTGGCAGAAGTTTAGAGACATCGCTGATAGCGTGGGCGCGTATTTACTCGTAGATATGGCACATGTTGCAGGACTTGTTGCGGCCGGTGTTTATCCCTCGCCAATTAACGCGGCTCACGTGGTTACTACTACCACCCATAAAACACTACGTGGTCCTCGTGGCGGGCTTATTATGTGTAAGTCAAACCCCGAGCTTGAAAAGAAATTCAATTCATTAATTTTTCCTGGTATTCAGGGTGGCCCACTTATGCACGTTATCGCCGCAAAAGCGGTAGCGCTTAAAGAAGCCATGACAGCAGAGTTCCGCGCATATCAAAAGCAGGTAGTCATTAATGCACAAGCTATGGCTGATGTGTTTATGAAGCGTGGCTTTGACGTAGTATCTAATGGAACCGACAACCACATGTTCCTGCTAAGTCTTGTAAGCAAAGGAATGACGGGGAAAGAAGCCGACGCGATATTAAATAGCGTGAATATAACGGTAAATAAGAACACAGTACCCAACGACCCGCAGTCGCCATTCGTTACAAGTGGTATTCGAATTGGCACACCTGCGGTCACTTCACGCAATTTTAGTGAAGAAGACTGTGCTCAATTAGCCCATTGGATTTGTGATGTGTTAGCAGCGCCAGAAGACAATGCAGTAGTACAGCAAGTGATAGATAAAGTGGCAACGCTAACAGCGGCTCGCCCCGTTTATACTAAGTAAAACCTAGTACTATACCGAGCGAACTCGTGCGTTGCAGGTAGCCACCATTACCCGCCACACGAGTTTGGCTCGTTCATTAAACTGCACTATTCCCACTCCCCAAGCGTCTTCCATGGCGCCTTGCCACACGCTACACGTTTCAATGGTATCGCCGTACAAAGGGGCTAACGATAAGCTAATGCGTAGCGACTCCAACCATTCCCTAAATAACGGGTCCTGATTACCTGCTTCACGCATTTGAGAAAGCTGTAGCGAAGCCTGTTGCTTAATACCTTGAAGCCTTTTGTAGATTTCGCGAGGGTCTTCTTGCTGCCCCAAAAGATGAAGTTCGCGCTCAATGTCGTAAGCATTGTGCCAGTGGATAGTTTGCTGCGGTTCTTTTGAACAGCCCCACATTGCCGCACTCACAAGCGAAAGCAGCATGATACGCTTACCCCATAATAAAAGGGTGGAAGGAAATAGTTTTTTGCCACGCACCAAGCTGCGAACTCCTCAAACGATGTCATCTACAGTATAGATGAGTATTGCGCTAGGGCTCGCATAAGTGCGCGTAATTAAACTAATTTACTAAGGCGAGACTTGCGAAGCACCTAAAGTGCTCTGCGCTCTCGTTACGGTAGGAAGTGGCTAGCTAAACCACTTCCACCATATAAACACCATTAGAAACCCAAATAGATAGATTAGGCCTAAATAGCTAAGCAGCTTCACTACCACGTTTGGCGCCGCGTCTTGATGAAGCTTGGTTTGTGCCACAAGCTTATGGTTAAGCCAAGCAAACATTGGAGTAGTAACAAAGGCCAGCGTCATCGCAAAGCCTAACATTGCCAATAGCGCAGATTTAAAGAACAACACAATGATAAAACTCGCCACTGCCATGAACAGTAACACCGGCGTTACCAGCGTATTTCGTGCGTTTTTGTCTTTGTTAAAAAGAAGCGCTATTGCTTCAGCAACCACCCTCGCATAACCATCGTAAACGGTTAGCGCAGAACCAAATATGCACAAAAATGCAACCAGTGCGATAAGCCAATGCGCCCACTGTCCAATGGTTGATGAGTACATACTAATTAGCTGATGGGAAAAGCCGATACCGCTGGTACTTAGCTCTGTCCCGCTGCCATACAAAATTAATGCACCTAAACCCAAAAACAACAATGCGAGTAGCACCGTCACTGCATAACCTAAATTAAAATCGAAAAGGGCCGACTTTGGCGTTACGGCTTGCCCTTTGCACTGGCGCTTTAACCAAAGTGAAGTAATGGACGATATTTCAATAGGCGCAGGCATCCACCCCATTGTGACTACTAAAAGGCCTAATGTAGCGAGCGTCCAAGGCGAAGGCGGTGCCACGGCAGGTGCTGGTGAAGCAGAATAATTGCTTAGTGCCACCACGAATACGGCGACTGTCGCCACCACAAGCACACCCATTATGCCTTTGGCGATATTGTCCAATCCTTCAAAATGGCCAGCGAGTAGAATGATTAAAATAAGTGCCAAAACCACTGAAGCGGACAACGTTATGGCGATATCGAAAGGAACAAAATACGACAATAAGCTTGCTGCAAACAACAACAGCGCTGCAGCATTGACCACCGACGCAATGGTATTCAAACCCAAGGCAATTGCCAAATATCGTCGTCCCATTCCCAAGTACCCTTGCTGAAGGGTTTGTTTTGTACTGATGGTGTAGCTAACGCCTGCTCTAAAGAATGGGTATTTGAGTAAGTTAACTACCAATATAAGCAGCGCTAACTGCCAACCAAACTTCGCCCCCGCTTGAGTTGATGCTACTAAGTGACTACCGCCTACCGCCGCTGTTGCCATAAGCACACCCGGGCCGAGCAATTTTAATAGTGCAATACAACGGGCAAAAAACGATGTTTCAGCTGAATACGACAAGGCAACCTCTAAATGGGCATTTCAAAATAGCCGTTAACCATATCAGTAATATAATAAACAGAAAAGAGAGTACGCGCTCATCTGCAAGGCTTGTAGTGTAAGCAGCTGTACCCAGTTTACGCGGGCTATTTAGCCGGAGATTTTAAAAGGTATACAAAGCGCCAGTGAATAAAAAGGCGCTGTTGTCGCTGTAATCTCCACGCGCAAAACCCTCTCCTTTTTTGAGGTAGGCTCCACCTAGCACTAATCGCAACTCGGGTCGCATTTGATAACGCCAGCGAGCTTCCACTTGATGGCCAATGAAA
The DNA here is from genome assembly GCF_041414725.1 of Alteromonas sp. DY56-G5. NCBI lineage: Bacteria > Pseudomonadati > Pseudomonadota > Gammaproteobacteria > Alteromonadales > Alteromonadaceae > Alteromonas > Alteromonas sp. DY56-G5. The sequence goes on from NZ_JANHZQ010000034.1 coordinate 12,326, forward strand.
CTGTCCACGTCTTGAGGTGCTTTTTGGTACCACATGGCTTTGTAACCAAGCATAATGTTGTGCGATTTTGCTGGCTTAGACACGCTTCGAAGCCCCACTGCTTTTAGGTTTCTACGTGGCATAGCCTGATATACATCAGTAGGTCCGAAATCAAAACGTCGCACGCCGTATAAGGTATCAAAGTCAGAGATTGTGTCATCGCTTGTGTCGTTGTCGCCACTGATATAGTCAACTTCAGCTCTAAGAAAGGTGTTGTCTGTAATCTGTTTCCCAACATAACCAAACAGCATATATGCACGAACGTCTTTCTCGTCTGTATCGTTAGCAGATGCAGTTTGATAAGAAGTTCCCTTTTGCCCCACCACCTCTATATTTGTTATCAGGCCATTATCGAAAGGCTGGGTATAGTCCACACTCAATGTGTACAAATCACGGTTTTTGGTGGCAAGTGCTTCACTATCGTCTTCTTTTAACCAGTAGCTTTGCAGCTTAACGTTGTTGTCTTTTGACGCAGCGTACACACCAAAGAATTTTCGTTCGCTAAAGCTTTTGTCGAACGCGCGTTCGTTCCCGTCCAGACTTTCACTGTCAGTAGGAAAGCGAGATACCGGCAGCACGTACACCCCGTGTACTTGCCAATCTGCAACTCTTGCTTCCACCACTATTCCATCATAGCTATTGGTGGCATTGCGATAGGCTGTTTTGGCCAATAGCCTGCGACTGCCGTAGTCGAGCTCCATACGCCCTACTTTTATCGCAGACACTTCGTATAAGCCTGATTCTCGTTCAGGTTTGTAGGTGATAAAAAACTGTGTAGGCTCTAGTGTATTAACCTGATTGGCCGTTAGCGTTGGATCGTTTTCATCCAGAAACACTCGCGAGTCACGTATTTCAATCGTTGCCGCGAGGTTTTGATAACTTACCGTAGAATTCACGATAAAGCGTGTTGAAAGACGCTGATTACTTTGTTCTCGAGCAGCTGATGATGTTGGAAATATAGGGTTATTCAACGACTCGTAGCGCACTCTAAACGAGCCAGAGACATCAAAGGTTATTTCATCACTCGACGCGTTGGCTAACGGGGAAATAACAACGAGTATTAGCAGAAGGCATGTGCTCAACAGCGAGCGAAAACGACCACGCCCGTAAAGTCGCACAAATAAAGGGCTGCGCATTAGGAAATAACCATTACATCAGTATCATGTGCACTGAAGTATATAGATTATTTTTATTATCGCACTGCCCTTTTAGTTTAATTTATTATGCCTTTGGCGTTTAGCCAGCGGGGCTTATCTATAGCCCCTTAGGCCTGAAACGCCAGCTAGCGTCTGTCAAAATTCACTTTTTTCTGCGGATGCTGATAGTAGCCTTCTTTTAGAAGGCGTTTAAAGCGGGTCAGTTTTCCGTCCAGCGTTAACTCTTCTAACCCTTTATTAAATAGCGACAGAATAAGCTGACTGTCACTTTCGCCTTTAGGCACTAACAGATGCGTGGTTACAGTTGAGATAAACGGCTTAATGGGCATCACATCTCTGCGGTCGCCACTATCGAAATCACGCTGAAGCAAGTACCATCCGGTTAACTCATCAATGGGAAAAACGTCAATTTTACCGTCAATCAGCGCCTGTAAATTGTCTTTGTCTGTGGAACTTTCCACAACATTACTGCTGCTTTTAATGTAAGCGGCAAGTTCATCGTTGTATAAATACCCTTCTGTTACGCCCATCTTTAGGTCTTTTAAGTCGCTTAATTCAGCCCAAGTATCAGGGCCCTTTTCAGCATTAACATAAAACACCAAGCTTTCCGCACTAATAGGGTTACTGTGGAAAAACTCACTTTCCCGGGCGCGCACAAAATTGCCGTATGAGATGGCGTCGTATTCGCCTTTCAGCGTTGCTTCAAGCGCTTCTTCCCAGGGTAAAGATACAAACTCAACTACAACGCCCGTCTCTAAAAACGCATCAGCGATTATGTGATTGATATAACCGTCGTGCTGCATATCAGTTGACGTATAAGGGGCATACTCTGTGGTCGCTATTCGCAGTTTCATCCACGCATGGGCAAAACTTTGCATTGGAACTAGCGCTAGTATAAATGTCGCTATTAATAGTAATCGCATGTCAAAGTCCTGTTAGTGATTAGAAGTAAATACCAAGGTTTATGTTCAGGCGGTGGGTAGTTTCTTGTCTACCACCTAAGTCGAGTCCCACGCCCGGACCGCCTGAGAACCACATGTTTTTGCCTTGGATACTATCTACATATACAAACAATTTATCCCAGCCAAAGCTACAGCCGTTTATCCACTGCGACGAGTTTTTCCCTTCACTTCCTTCACCCTTTGCCACGCTGTACTCTGAATAACAAGTAAGTGATTCTATGTGAGTAAACTTATAAGGCACAGAGTACACAAGGTTTGCTGAATAGGTTTTACCGTCGGCCGCGGCTAAGAACGGAAAGGTGAAAGAGGATAGCGCTATGCGATCGTCTGCTTGCCCTTCTGGTGCAGCCAGATCGTATTCATAATCGATATACTGCAGTTCGACTTTTAGGTCGCCTTGGGTATGGCGCATATGCACGGCATAGGCATTCATATCACCATCGTCCAGGGTATCCAGGTTTAAGATGTTGCCGTATTGGTAAGACACGCCAATATCGGTAGTGCCTCCGCGAATAAAGTTTGCTGTGTAGTTAGCACGTAAATTATATTGGCCGTCTTCTTTATTTCGATATTCACCGTCGTCCGCCACGTCGAACGAATAGCGCCCGAACTCAGCGGCATCGTTGTACTCGTCGTTCATAAAATAGGCGGCTTGAAAATCCCAGTTGCCCCAATCGTGGTTTATTTTCACCCCAGCATCGTAATCATCTTCGAAGCCAAGGTAATAATTTACCGAGAACCAAAAGTTGTTACTGGCAAAGGGCTGCAAACCAAACGGTGTTTGGGTTATACCTGCTGTAATCTCGGTTTGCTCATCGAAATGATAAGTCAGGTCGGCGAACCTTACTGTGTCGAAGTCGGTGTTTTCGTACCATCGATATTCGGCTTTATAGCTAAATTGATCTGACTCACCCGACACGCCAAGTTTGAATGATTCAAATTCGAAACCATCCCTAAACTCGGGGATTTGCCAGTCTTGATGCCCGTAGTTAACCCTAACATGGCCGCTTAAATTAAAGGGAAGTTCGTCGGCATTTGCGAAGCTTGAGGTGCACGAGGCTATTGAAACTAAAGAAAATGCGGATAGTAGCTTGTTCATTACTGTTCCTGTATTGAATTTTTGGCGGGAACCCTTTGCTAAAAAATGCCTCTAAGAAACATGAGGGGCGTTCAAGCGCTTAGGTGTATCGCGCACCAAAATAAATCCTTCAGTACTAACAATACTGAGCAAACCTTAAAAAAAGATCATTTGTTAAGGTCAGACTTCTGTGAAGTGACTCATGGAAATTAATCGCCCCCCGCGAGGCGGCAGATATACCAATCCGCATAGATCATTACCAACTCAGAAGGCGCTGGCAAGTTTCCTAGCGAAGCGTGGGAATGCAGGAATGGCTGTTTCCTTTCAAATTCCCAGAATGAAGCTAGGAAGCTTGCCAGACCTTCCCGAAGGGCGAGTTTAAAATGTCCGTACTCTTTGTTGTGTCACCTTGATGTAGAACCACTATACCTGCGGTAACACGCCGCGATTACGAACATTTTAAATCTCGCTGAGTGGGAAATGATCTATGCGGACTGGTATTAAACATTGGTCGTTTACTGTGGAAAGTGAAGCGCTATGTATGCGCGGTAAATGTGGAAAGTTTTGCTGTGAACGTCAGGTCTACTCTACTAATTGGTCGCCACTTGAACAGCGAATAGGGGAATATGTGAACATAGCGTGCCAGCTTTACGACTACATCGAAATTGCCTGCATGTATGGGCTTGAGGTGAGCGTAGTATTAAAAGACGGGAATACGGTAAAGGGTACAGCACTGACCACAGTTATCGATAAACGCAACGACGTGGCCACAGAGTGTATTCAAATGTCCATCGACACATCCACGCAAAATATTGCGCTTAATGAAACCGCTCAACTTCACGCAATAACTGACAACCCGCATTTCAGCTCAGTCAGCTTTTAGGTAGTATGCGCAGCTAACTTAGCTTAACTTTCAAAGTGATCCTGATTTATGACGCAAAACCTCTCGGCCATTACTTTTTTTGTAGACGACTACGACAGTGCCATTGAATACTTCACCACGGTTTTAAACTTTACCTTAACCGAAGACAAAGTAACCGGCGAAAACTCGCGTTTTGTTCTGGCAACCCCACCACACAGTGCTACGAGCTTGTTGTTGGCGCAAGCAAAAAATGACACAGAAATGGCACTCATTGGCAGCCAAGCCGCCGATAAAGTATTTTTAATTTTGAATACTGACGACTTCTGGCGCGACTTCAATGCCATGCAAAGCAAAGGGGTAGCATTTTTAGAAACCCCTCGGAAAGAAGTGTATGGTACGGTAGCCATCTTTAGAGATAAGTTTGGCAATAAGTGGGATTTGATCCAAACGACCTAATTGCACTTTATATAAGTGCGCCTTGTCGTTGCGATATTTTTTGCGGCAAGGTTTTAAATGAATAGTGTAAGGAAGTAGAGGAGAAGTAGCACGTGCAGGCCATGAAGCGTTCCATTATTGCTGATGTTGTTGCAATAGCGGCAATAGCACTGTTGATCACTACGACGTTTTATTGGATAGAAGCAAGGCGCGAAGTCATAATTCTCTGCGATAACTTTACGCCTGGCGTATCGAAAAAAAGTGTCGAACGCCAGCTAGATACTGCAAACTTATTGTTGTGGGATACAGAGTTTGTTGCAAATGGCAGCAAAATCGAAGCATATAGCCCTCTACACTTAGGCATTATGAAATGCAGTGTAGAGTTTAATAAGCAAGATACCGTTGTATTCTCTATTGTTGAGTAATCAGACTCCCTAGAAGTTTCCTCTACTTTTTGCGATTTATGTGAACCAGGTTGGTGCAACGTTTACATCGACGCAACACCCTATTCACCGGTGCGCTAAAAGTCGTAAAGGCAAACTTACCTTCCGCCATTTATCGCACCGAGTTAACTTTTCATCTCGCTGTAACCTACTGTGTTGTAAACGTATAATTACGCTGTGTCTTCTTAACGCAAACTTTTTCTTATGCAAAAAACAAAACACAGTGTCATCGAGGATGTTTTCGCCCTGATAAGCGCCGGCTTGTTTGTTGCTTTTGGCGTATATTTATTTCAGTCTCAAGACTTAATGGTAGGTGGCGCGGCAGGCTTAGCGCTGTTAGGTACTTATGCCGTAGATATGGACTTCGGCTTGCTATTCTTTCTGATTAACTTACCGTTTTACACCCTAGCTTGGACGCAAATTAGCAAGCGTTTCACCATTAACACCTTTATATCCGTCACCACGGTTTCTGTACTAACTGAGCAAATTCCAGCGTTTGTGGATATTAGCCACGTAAATCCATTTTTCGCGGCGGTATTTGGCGGTATTCTAATTGGTGTAGGTATGCTGATGATGTTTCGTCATAGCTCAAGCCTTGGTGGCGTTGGTATTATGGCGTTCTATTTACAACAACGTTTCAATATTAGAGCCGGTACATTCCAGCTAACCGTCGATAGCTGTATATTACTTAGTGCTCTGTTTTTCATCGCTTGGCCTTTAGTGCTAATTTCAATTTTAGCGGCATTTTGTTTGAACATGGTTATTTCGCTTAACCATAGACCAGAGCGTTACTTCCCAGTGCAAGGCGAATCTGAATCAAAAAAGGCAAACGCTGAGTCAAACAATGCCGATACCAATCACATTGAAAATCGTGCTGAAAACAGCCTAAAACAGTGCTTAGACAGCGAGCTTCGCGCACAAAACAGCTAAATTTACTCAGCCAGTCTTTGCCATTCGGTCATAAATTTTCGCTGTTACTCCCCTCAAAAAGAGACAGCAGCGATGATTAGGGCAACAAATAAAAAGCCCGGTTAGGCACAACCTAATCGGGCTTTCTTGTATCTTTTATTTGTATTCCTAGACGCCTACAACAAACCTATTGCTTCTTCTGAACAGGTCTTGACGGTCGACTTACTACTCCACGGTTCACTCTTGGACGAGAAAACGAAGTACGCATACAAACCTCACTTATGAGTTGTTGCTCAGCACAGTTGGAGGCGAAACATTCACCGCAATCCCGCAACCAAGCCGATACAGTATAGGCTCAAAATGGGGGTAAAAGTCTCATTCTTTTAATGAATAGTGCTTTATTAAAACTTATATGAAGTCTAGCCAAATTGGCACTGCTTTGAAAGTTAAAGGTATTTTACAATGCGCGGCACCCGTTGAGAAACGCGGGTCATTAATTCGTAGTCGATAGTGTCAGCATTAGCCGCAACTTCCTGAATTGGCACATTCTGCCCCCAGAGTTCAACTTCATCGCCCACCGCGACGTTGTCGATATGAGTTACATCGATTGTGATCATGTCCATAGAAACGCGGCCAGCTAAATAGGCACGTTTACCTCTAATCATTACCGGCGTACCGTTTTTGCAGTGTCTTGGATAGCCATCGGCATAACCAATGCCTACGGTTGCAATTTTGCTGGGCTTACTTGCTACCCAGGTTTGACCATAACCAATTCCCTCGCCTGCCGGTATGGTTCGTACCGCTAATACACTGGAGCGAAGTGTCATGGCAGGGTAGATTTCAATGTCGAGATTTTGTGAGGTAGAAACGGCACCGCCATAAACCCCCACACCTAAACGGTTCCAAGCATTTCGACTTGCAGGCCAGTTTACCGTGGCGGGAGAATTAGCCACGCTGGTTGGCAAGTCCAATTTACTCGCTACTTGATTGAACGCATCGATTTGCGTGTTGGTAAAGTTATTATCTACATCGTCAGCGCACGCAAAGTGCGTAGCAATAACCGTTTGCTCGCTAAGTAAATGATTGTACTTAGCAGCAATCCCTTCGATATCGGAAAGGGCAAATCCCAACCGGTGCATGCCGCTATCCACTTTAAGCCAAATATGCGGGCGCTGCTGTTCGGGGCAGCTTTCTAACCACGTAAGCTGTTCTTCGCAGTGCATAACTAATATACAGTTATGCTGAAATGCCATTTGGCACTCTTTTGCCTGATGTGCCCCTTCTAACACCACAATAGGCGCAGAAATTCCCGCGTCGCGAAGCGCAATGGCTTCTTCAATTATTGCTACGGCAAAACGCGAAGAAACATGCTGAAGAATGCGCGCTACATTTACTGCTCCATGACCATAAGCGTCGGCCTTTACTACCGCCATAGACTGGCTTGAGGGCGCTAAAGCAGCAAGGGCTTTAAAGTTATGTAAAAGGGCATCAGCATGAATGATAGCTTGCGTTTGTCGGCTCACAGAAAAACACGTTCCTTAAATGTTTAATGAGAAAGAATATCGAAAGCCAAAGTGTACCACGAGAAACGTATTAGCTGCGCAGGATTAATAATGAAAAACGTACCATCTAACGCAAGGTTTCTTATGGCATAAAATACCGTTATGCTTTGCGCTAGCTCATTATCACAATTTCGTTGCCCCAAGGTTTTTAATGTCTTCGCACAATTCTTCTACTTCAGAATCATCCGCCAACGCCAGTATTAAAAATACAGTCAGTACTGACAATCAAGCGGCAGGTAATAAACCCACCGTTAACGAATTAGCCCAGTCACTGAATAAAATTGTGTCAGAAGGCAGAAACCCAGACACCCTCGATATAGACACGCTAAGCACGGAAGGCATTCTTGCCCGCATTAACAACGAAGACGCGAAAGTGGCAAACGCAGTTACCTCGCAAATTCCGCAAATTGGAAAAGCGGTGGATGCTGCAACCATTAGCATTAAAAATGGTGGCAGGCTTATTTATATAGGCGCGGGGACCAGCGGCAGGCTGGGCATACTTGATGCGGTAGAGTGCCGCCCCACGTTTAGCGTGCCTGATGAACTGGTTGTTGGCGTGATAGCTGGCGGTGAAAAAGCCATTCAGCACGCCGTAGAAGGTGCAGAAGATGACGTCGACGCGGGGCGTGCTGATCTTGTAGCGCTGTCCTTAAACCACAACGATACCGTTATTGGTATTTCGGCAAGCGGTCGTACACCCTATGTAAGTGGCGCACTGGAATATGCCCGTTCGCTTGGCTGCTTTACCGGCGCTATTGCATGTAGCCCTAACGCCGCTATTTTTACCCATGCTGATGTAGCTATATGCCCAGTTGTTGGTCCTGAGGCACTTACTGGCAGTACGCGCATGAAGTCGGGTACGGCGCAAAAGCTAATTCTTAATATGATTAGCACCAGCACAATGATTAAGCTGGGGAAAACCTATCAAAACTTAATGGTAGATGTGAATGCCACTAACGAAAAACTAAAAGCCCGTGCGCTTCGCATTGTTATGCAGGCTACGGACTGCAGTGAAAATGCTGCTTTAGCAGCGCTTAGTGCGTGTAATAACAAAGCTAAAGTTGCTATTTTAATGGTATTAACGGGGCAATCTGCCGAGCAGGCCGCCGCTCAATTAGATGCTAGCGGTGGGTATTTACGTTCCGCCGTGAATAAAAGCGAATAACCACGGTAGCCTAATGCTATGAAAGTTTTAACTTCGGTCACAGTGAACAAGGTTTTTAGACGCCTAACGTCGAGCGCATTCATTGCAGTACTTTCTCTAGCACTAATTAGCTTATCGCTTAACGGCTGTGCACAGCAAAGCTTATCTACACATGTATATACAAGCGGTGCAGGTGGCAACGCGAAGCAGCCTACACTAGGGGATAAGCAGCCTGTATCAAGCACTAAGCAGTTTACTGTAGGCGCTGAACGCTATTCGAAATACCTGCCCTTGCTAGCAGGTAAACGGGTTAGTTTGGTGGTAAACCAAAGCGCGTTGGTTTCGAGCCACAGCGCATTGCCTTCTAGCACGGTTGAGCCTGAAGAGCGCGAATCGAGCAACAGCTTGGCTACACAAAAAAATAAGATAAAGACAAGCCAGCGCAATCAGCATCTGCTTGATGCCCTACTTCAACGCAGTGTTAATGTTGTAAGTATTATGTCGCCGGAGCACGGATTTAGAGGAGACAAAGGCGCTGGCGAAAAGGTAGATAGCAATATTGATGCTAAAACCGGTATACCTATTCACTCCCTTTACGGCGCAACCAAAAAGCCTACCCCCGACATGTTGGATGGCATCGATGTGATTGTTTTCGATATTCAGGATGTAGGCGTACGCTTTTATACCTATTTAAGCACCTTGCACTATGTGTTGGAGGCGGCCTTTGCGCGTAATATCGACGTTATCGTGTTAGATAGGCCAAATCCTAACGGCCGTTATGTTGACGGCCCAGTACTTCAATCTGAATTTTCGTCGTTCATTGGCATGCATCCTATTCCCGTCTTACACGGTATGACCTTGGGCGAACTTGCTCAAATGATTGTGGGGGAACAGTGGTTAGATATTGACGTGAGCAGTTATGACAACGCTAAGCTTACCGTTGTCCCAGTGCAGGATTATCAACGCACTGCACATTATTCATTGCCCGTAGCCCCTAGCCCTAATCTGCCAAACGATTTATCGATACTCCTTTACCCAACGCTGTGCTTTTTTGAGGGCACCGACGTGAGTATAGGTCGCGGCACTGACTTTCCCTTCCAACTTATTGGCCACCCGTTTGTTGAATTTGGTAAAACCGAGATACCGGTAAATGCAAATAGCGCAGCGCCCCACCCTAAACATGAAAATACTCTGCTAAGTGCACATGTCTTTTCTTATGCTGATCCAACGATCTTTGAAGGCTCTGACTCTAAGCAAACAACTCACAAGCGCTCACCAATTAGTGGCTTAGATATCGCTACATTGATAGATGCCTATTCTCGTTTTTCTGAATATAACAAGATGATCAGCGCCAGTAATGCCTCTGAAGAAACCTTCTTTACTCGCCCAGATTTCTTCGACAAATTAGCGGGCACTGATGCTCTACGAATTCAAATTCAGACTGGCAAAACGCCTACAGAAATTCGCCAAAGTTGGCAGAAAGATTTAAATAAATTTAGAGAAAGACGAAAGGCCTATTTGCTTTACGACGACACGGATTGATCGACAGATAAACACCTTTAGCTTTGAGAATTTGAGGTATCATATCAAGGTAAATGTGGAGGAAGTGTTAGCGATACTAAACTTACCACATAATGTGTAAGTAAATACTCACACCCGCATACCCCCAGATTTAATGGAAGCTAAAAAAGTTAGTAAAAACTAACCTTCTTCATTTTTTGTTTTTACCAAAGCTGCGAGCTGAGCTTCAGCGGTGGCTTTTTGATGTTTAAGCTCATCTCTGTTTTCGCCGTCACTCTCAGCGATTTTTGCATCAATATCGGCGATCGTCTGCATCAGCGTTTCTTTACTTTTTTCTTTTTGCTCGGCCTCTTCAGCTTTGTCAAAAATAACGTCTTCAGGAGATGCTTCTTCTTGTTTAGTGTGTCCAGGCGATTTAGCTATCATTTTCAAGCCGTCAGGTTGGGGGCGTTGATTCATAAAGCTAGGAGAAACAATTTCGATATCGGCATTATGCAAAGCGTCGAGTACGGCTTTGTGAAGTCTTGAACGCGCGCTCAGCAAACTCTTTACTTCGGTTAGTAGACCTGAAATGCGATAACTTACTGAAAAGTCGCCTAACCCAACTACTTGTACAAATGGCTCTAACAGCTGAGCATTTTCAGCTGCAACAAGTAAGTGCTTTTCAATAATGCTGTGATGAATATCGTAACCTAAGCTGATATCCACACTAACAATTGCGCCAGACGCTCTGGTCACAGAAACGGGCGAATTCACCATCAGCGTATTGGCAAAGGCAATAAGCTCTCTGCTCTCAGTCTGAATTTCCACATCGAGCAAGCCCATTTCGGTAACGCGACCGCTGTAGCCTTCTACCTTGATAAAGTCACCCACTTTAAACGGACGATTTACACGAAGTACGATCCCCGCCATCAAATTCCCTACCATGGTGGTAGAAGAAAAGGCAATCACACCTGATATAAGTACGCCGATAAGTGCAATAACCTGATTTCTAGTACTCTCACTTACAGGGAGCGTCATTGCAATTACAACAGCGCCAATGATAGTAAGTACCAACATTCCAACTTGGCGAGGTAACTTCTGCTCACTAGTAAGATGGCTCTGCTTGGCTAGCAGAAGGTAGTGCAGTGCGATGAGCGCACTTATTACCAATACAATAGCGACAAGAAGCGGAACAAAAGGGAACAACGCACTTAATACCGTATCGACTAATGAAGTTTGCGTAGCACCTGATGTATTTGTTGTATTCACGGTATTTCCTTTTGAAATGGCTTTTGAATTGGCTTTTGAAATGACTTTTGGCTTGGCTCTTTGTTCGCACTTAAATGGGCAATATCTTTGGTTTTGGTCTCTGCTTTCGCGTGGCCACCTATTTCAACGAAACAGGTGAACGTCCCTCAGCGAGCGCGCTACCAAGTATTACATCAACCAAAGCATTAAGACTATAGCTCGTAACGTGCTGATTTTCTTTATCACTTTGCTGTGTAATGTTCACCGCATAACTAAATGTAGCAATAGCAACATCGGCTAGCTCTTTCACGTCATGCGCTTTATATGGCATGCGCAGTGGAGCAAAGACCACGGTTTTATTCTGTGCTTTCGCAGCAACCATTATTTTTTTGCTAAATGCCATCACCTCAGTCTCGCTTGCGCGTCGTTTCACATGCTCAGGTAAATCGACTCCTCCTAATTCATAGTTAGCATGTAGCGGACTAATATTACCAACCACCAGCACGTCAGCTTGTTTTAGTAGATTCATTGCTAATTGGGTTTTAGGTAACGCAGTTAACGGCAAACACGCAAACTCCAGAGTCTTATTGTTGAAGTTGGAACGTGCGCGTGTAAGCGCGGCTTCAAATGCTAAACATCTTGCTGCGTCTGGCATAAGCGCCAACCAGCGATTTGAAGTTATTGGCAACTCATCCTTCCCGAAGAGTACAGAAACTGACGATTTAGAAAGCGCTTTCTCAATTTGAATTCCTCTGTTTTTCAAACTGTTAGGGTTATTCATTGAAGCATTTTCTTTCGCTTCATTGAGCCACCATGACATGGGCTTGGAAATAAAACTTTGCAAAGCAAAGCGCTGTTTTGCCTTAATAATACGATTATGAGACGCTTTCAAGAAAGCGCTTTCCGACATTCGATTTGCTGCATTATCCAAAAGTAACGCGAACTTTTTTATGTCGTCTTGGTTTCTTATGGTGAACGGCATAAGCGCAATATCAGCACCTGCGCTGAATGCACTGACTAATGCTTCTTCATGGGAGAAAAACTGAGTAATACCTGCCATGTCTAACGCGTCAGTAACGATAAGGCCTTGATATCCTAATTGGTTGCGAAGCAAATTGCTTAGTATCTTCTTCGACAAAGTAGCAGGAACTATTTGTGACTTACCATGCTTATCAATAATTGTCGTATCGTCTAAAGACGGGTACTGAATGTGTGCACTCATTACCATTGCAGGAGGCGTTGCACTATTAATGATATTCGCAAAAGGAAGGATGTCACCCGCCATAGCTTGCGCTTTGCTATGCGTTACTTGCGGCAGGCCACTGTGGCTATCTACATGGGTATCACCATGGCCTGGAAAATGTTTGATAGCGCTCATTACACCTGTACTTTGCATAGCACTGACAAATGTCTGCCCGAGTGCGGCTACCTGCTCTGGATTTTCCGAAAAGCTGCGTACGTTAATAACGGGGTTCTTCGGCTCGCTATTTACATCAACCGACGGCGCAAAATTGGTGTTTATTCCCAGCGGTAAAAGCGTTTGGCCAATATGAGATGCCACACTTTGCGCAAATGCGCTGCCTCGCTGATGAAAAGTGGCGCCAATGGCCATGTTACCCGCAAACGGCGAGAGCATGTCTGAAGGCAACCTTGCTACTCTGCCCCCTTCTTGATCGACAGCAATAAATAACGGCTGACGACCTGCTTTTACCATATGCTGCTGCATGGTGTAATTGAGCGTAATTAACTGCTCGGTATTTTGAATGTTCTCTGAAAACAAAATAACACCGCCGATGTTGTGCGTACTAAGCACATTTAAAAGTGACGGTGGAATTACGGTCATGGGCGTACGGCAGCGCGAAGACGGCGTATTGTCTTCACAGAAATAGCGAAAATCCAAAATGATTTTTTGCCCGAGCATGTTTTTTACAGCGCGAATTGTTTCGGCATCAGCGCTGGGCTTAGGATTATTCGAAGCGTTAGCACTTTCAGATTGAGCGGTTGCGCTAGCAGTAAACAGTGAAGCACTTAATAAAATGAGTATGCCTGACAAGATAGCGCTAAGGCCCATCAATGAAGCACGTTTTTTACAAATAACTTGCTGGAATAACAATGTTTATCTAATCCTTGGTAACACGAAGCACAATACGGTACGCTAGCATAAATGAGAGAAGCATGTTCGCCAACTTTGAACTGCAATCACACATTCTCTTACGCAAATAGACATACCTATAGGGCAAGTAGAGCGTAGTAACTTATCAAAGCTCAACAAGTCCTAGGCACACATAAATTTAAGTTTGGAAAGAAGTATGGATTGGATGTCAGTCATCCCCCCTCTTGTGGCTATTGCCGTCGTCTTTTGGAAAAAAGAAGTCATACTCGCATTAGCGCTGGCTGTTTTGTGCGCGGAAGCGTTAATTTTGGTAAATGCTGATATCGCTGGCAGCTATATGGCGCCCATTAATGCCATAGAGCGCGTGGTTGATACCGCCGCGAGTCCGGGCAATACACGGGTGCTTATTTTCTCTGTACTAGTGGGCGCGTTGCTCGCATTTATACGTGACTCTGGCGGAGTAACGGCAACGGTCAACTTTCTAGTAAACAAAGGGGTAGCGAAGAGTCGCAAACAAGTTGGCGGCTTGACCATGTTCACTGGCATCGCTGTATTCATAGAATCAAACTTAAGTGTGCTCACTGCCGGCATATTCGCCCGAGGTCTGTTTGACCGTTTCGGCATGAGCCGCGCGCGCTTAGCCTACATCATCGACTCCACCAGCGCGCCCGTTTGCATTTTGATTTTATTGAACGGCTGGGGGGCATTTATACTCAGCCTTCTCGATGCATACGAGCTACCAGCTTCGTCAGCCTCAATTTTATGGGGCAGCGTATTTTTTAACTTTTACGCTATCTTCACCTTACTTATTGTGGCCTACACTATTTCCGCTGACAAAGTGCACGGCCCCATGGCTGAGGAAGAAAAAGCACTCACGCATGTAGAGGTTAACCAAACTACGGAACCTGCCACCAAGGCACGTTTTATGTTGGTACCGCTAATAATAATGGTATTAAGCATGGTTGGCTTCATGTTCTGGACAGGTAATGGCGTATTGTCTGAAGGCAGCGGGAGCAAATCTGTACTTTACGCTACGGCTCTTGCCACTGCCATTGCCTATGGTCTGCTCTTAATCCACAAGCGTTTTACCCACAAGGAAGCGGTAGAAATTGGTTTTAAAGGGATGGGTGAACTACTTCCTCTAGTAACCATAGTGTTACTGTCGTTAACCTTAGGCAATAGCCTTAAGGTGCTTGGAACAGGCGTGTTTGTCGCGGGCATAGTGGGAGAGTATCTTCCTTTAGTGCTTATTGTTCCCATGCTATTTATTGCCGGAGCGATCATGTCGTTTACCACAGGCACGTCATGGGGCACATTCGCCATCCTAATTCCTATTGGTGTGCCGCTGATTCAAAGTTTAGGGTTACCCCCTTCACTGGTCATTGGCGCTATTTTGGGGGGCGGCATATTTGGTGATCACTGTTCACCTATTTCCGACACTACTGCCGTATCTTCGCTAGCAGCAGGTACTGACGTATTAACGCACGTTAAAACTCAGTTTCCCTACGCACTATTTGCGGGCGCACTTACGCTTATTGCCTATTTTGTAGCAAGCTTGGTCATGCTTGGTTAATGCCGTTGATTAAAGTTTGCTGGAAGTCAGTTGCTAATCGCAAAGGTTTAGCAATGTCTGTAACAAGGAGTTTGTAATGAAAAAGCGGATAGCTAACATCGGGTTTATCTCGGTAATAGTGGCATTTATTTCAGTAGTGGCAGCGTGTTCCCATGCGCCAAATCCCTCTATTGATAGTGCTAGCAACAATACAGTAGGGCTTAGCCAACAGGCCGTTGCCATGCCTGACAGCTACAGTGCCGATGCTGCAATGCAGGTACTCCAAGAAGGTGGTAACGCAATTGATGCTGCTATTACGGCACAGTTTGTCTTGGCTGTTACTCTACCTGAGGCGGGCAACGTAGGCGGTGGCGGCTTTATGACAATAAAGTTTGAAGATAGCACCGACTTTTTAGATTACCGTGAAATGGCACCTGAAAATGCGCATCGCGATATGTATCTTGACGAGCAAGGTGACGTAAAACCGTACGAGTCTTTGTTTGGGGCTAAAGCGTCTGGCATTCCTGGTACCGTTGCTGGTATGTGGGCCGCGCACAAAAAATACGGCACATTGGATTGGGAGCGTCTACTCGCACCAGCCGTTGATTTAGCCGAGCAAGGTTTTGTGGTTCACGAGAAGCTGGCCAATAACATTGATCACTATATTGAGCGTACCAAAGAAGCATCTATCAATAACAACTTTAGCGAGTATTTTGCACACGCTAAAGCAGGCACTACCTTCAAACAGCCAGAGCTAGCGAAAACGCTTAAAGCGATTCAGCAACAGGGAAAGGATGGCTTTTATAAAGGCGATGTAGCAAAGCATATTGTTGATTTTATGCAGCAAAACGGCGGCCTTATTACTTATGAAGACTTACTGGCTTACAAAGCAGTGTGGCGCAAACCTCTTCACCTAAACTGGCAAGGTTATGAGCTGGTGACCGCACCTCCTCCAAGCTC
Source organism: Alteromonas sp. DY56-G5 (assembly GCF_041414725.1). Lineage (NCBI taxonomy): Bacteria > Pseudomonadati > Pseudomonadota > Gammaproteobacteria > Alteromonadales > Alteromonadaceae > Alteromonas > Alteromonas sp. DY56-G5. The sequence continues at coordinate 28,293 of NZ_JANHZQ010000034.1, forward strand.
TGGTGGTGTTGCCGTTGCCCAGTGGATCGGCATGCTAGAAGCCTATGACGCAACGCACGATTTGCCAGCGCAAAACAGTACTGAATACATTCACGTTATGTCAGAAATTGGTAAGCGCGTGTTTGCCGATCGCGCTGAATACATGGGCGATCCTGATTTTGTTAGTGTTCCGGTAGAAGCGCTCACTGACGCTAACTATATTACTCAACGCGCAGCAGATATTCAGCCTACCAGTATTTCTGATACCCCAAGCGTTAAGCCTGGTTTAAAAGAAAGCGAAGATACAACACACTTCTCCATTATGGACAGATGGGGTAACGCTGTTGCCAATACAACGACCATCAACCTTACGTTTGGTAGCGGTGTTGTTGTGACTGGTGCTGGCTTTTTGTTAAATGATGAAATGGACGATTTTAGTGCTAAGCCTGGCGTGCCTAACTTCTTTGGCGCAGTGGGTGGTGAGGCGAATGCTATTGAACCTTACAAGCGCATGCTGTCTTCTATGACGCCAACGCTGGTCACTAAAGACGACCAAGTGGTACTGGTAACAGGCTCTCCTGGCGGCACTACCATTATTTCGTCAGTAACTCAGTCGCTATTGAATGCCCTGCTTTACGATATGAGCGCTGAAGAAGCCGTGAACTCACCACGTTTTCATCACCAGCTATTGCCCAAAGACACCATTCGTATGCACGACGGGTTTACAGAGGCAACGGTAAATGAGCTTAAAGCAATGGGCTATACCATAGATAATCGTCGCTTTGGTGATGTGCATTTAATTAAGCGCACTAAAGAGGGTGTAGAAGCCGCATCTGAAAAAAGCGGACGAGGTAAGAGCCTAGTACAACCATATTAGTACAGCCTTATTAACACAGTCGTATTTACACAGCCGTCTTAGTACAACCGTATTAGCACAGGGCTGTTAGCTCAGCCACATTAGCTGAGCTCCATTAGTGTAGCTTTGAGGGCTCAGTGTAATTAGTTCAGCCTTGAACAAAGTACAAGCTGAAAACTACAGCAACAGCGTGGCGTCGATAGGCACGTATTTAGACGCCACTTTTTGAATACTTTCAGCCGTTAATGCAGGAACACCGTACACCGTTACGGTTTTCCCTTTTGCTTTAAGGGCGTTTACAAGAATATCGAAATCGCCGTCGCCCGACACCAAAATGATCTCATCAACATCGTCGGCGTGTTCAAGTGCATCTACTGTTATACCTACATCCCAATCACCTTTCGCCGAGCCGTCAGCACGTTGAATGAAAGGCTTTAACTTTACTTCAAACCCAATAGCACGAAGAATGTTTTGAAATTCACGTTGCTTGCTGTCACCCCTGTCTATGGCGTATGCAAAAGCATGTGCTATGTCTAAATTGTAGGTAAGTTCACGCCAAAACTGGTTGTAATTAAAGTTACGTTTGTACGCCTGACGGCAGGTGTAATACACATTTTGTACGTCTACCAGCACTAATGCTTTATTCAAAACCACCCTCTTCTTCGGTTTACTCGGTTATTGTTTTCTGATGTTATAGCCTTTTGATAATAAAACCAAAAAACCTGATGATGAAATTTATGCGCAAGGCGCACAACTACCTAGGCTTAATACTATTTGTACAAATAGGCCTATGGTTTTTAAGCGGCTTGGTTATGGCCTGGTTACCCATAGATGAAGTAAGAGGCAACCACTTAAAACACGCCGTCACTACGTCGTGGCACAACGTTACGGTTACCCCTTCAGACATTTTGCGCCACCACAGTAGCGCTGCCGTTCTTTCACTTACTCATCGTATAAATGAAGTAGGCCATGCTGGCCCAAACACGCTTCATGCTATTCCTGTTTATCATGTCGTGGATGACAACATTGCCTATCGCTACAGCGCATTAACAGGTGAAGCTTTGCAAACCATGCAAGAAAGCGCTATTCGTAAAGCAGCAAAAGGGCAATACCCAGGTACTGGCGATATTGGTGAGACCCAGCTATTAAGCGTGTTACCTCAAGAAGTGCAAAACCTGTCTGCGCCATTATGGCAGGTAAACTTCGATGACGACCTTAATTCGCGGTTTTATATCGACCCAAACACAGGCAGTGTTCTGCGCGTACGTACCGACACATGGCGGCTGTTTGATTTTATGTGGATGCTGCACATAATGGATTATAAGGACAGAAGTAACTTTAACACGCCGTGGTTAATTGCTTTTTCGGGCAGCGCCTTTTTGTTCACCCTTACAGGTGTTGCGCTTTTATATAAGCGCTTCAAACCAAAAAAGAAGAAGCGCTAGCCTAGTATCAGGCAGCTCTTTGATGTACGGCAAAGAGCAACTGCCCCCATTATTATGAAGCGAAAAGCTGAGAAATATCGGCGAACGCTTTGAACTCTAACGCGTTGCCGAAAGGGTCTTTGAAAAACATAGTGGCTTGTTCGCCCGGCTTTCCTTTAAAACGAATATAAGGTGCGATAACAAACTCGGTATCGGCAGCCTCTAATTTACTTGCCAGTGCTTGCCAATCGTCCATGGTTAGCACAACGCCAAAGTGCGGCACCGGCACAGCATGATCGTCTACCCCGTTATGTGAAGGCGGCGACGGCATAGCCTCTACACAGTGGGTCACTAATTGATGGCCAAAGAAGTTCCAATCTATCCACTGGGTATCACTGCGGCCCTTTTCACAACCCAACAACTCACCGTAAAACGCTTCTGCGTCGGTTAAATTAGTGACCGGAATGGCAAGATGAAAAGGTTGAACCATGGAAACTCCTGTTATAAAAACTTCTTAAGCAACGACAGCTTAAACTTAGAAAACGGCGCATAACGGAAGAACACGTCAAGGGCGAATGAACGTTTCATTACCGTTTTAATATGGCTGAATGTATCAAAACCTGCTTGGCCATGATAGCTACCCATGCCGCTATTTCCTACGCCACCAAACGGTAACTCAGGGTTAGTCATAAACAGCATAGTGTCGTTAGTACACGCACTGCCTGAACTGGTTTTGCTGATAATATTATCAAGCACATCATCCTTATCACTAAATGCATAAAGTGCGAGTGGCTTAGGCCTGCTGTTCACGAACTTAATGCCCGCCTCCATGCTGTCAACAGTGATAATAGGTAGAATAGGGCCGAAGATCTCTTCTTTCATTAGCGGGCTATCTAGCGATGGCTCCAGTACAAGGGTAGGCGCCATTGCTGGACGAGATTCATCTAGCTCGCCGCCATACACCACATTGACGTTTTCAAGGTAACTTTCAAGACGCTTTAAGTGACGATGATTAACGATATTGCCGTAATCTCGTGACGATAAAGGTGCTTTGCCGTATTGCTTTTTCAGCTCTTTTTTAACCGCATCAATAAGCTTTTGCTCAAAGCCCTTTTCAACAATGACATAGTCAGGCGCAATACAAGTTTGGCCCGCATTCATCCATTTACCCCACACTAAACGGCGCGCGGTGACAGCAAGGTTTGTGTTTTTATCAACAAAACAGGGACTCTTACCGCCAAGCTCAAGGGTTACTGGCGTTAAATGTTTGGCCGCGGCGCTCATGACAATTTTGCCCACCACTTCACCACCGGTGTAAAAAATATGGTCCCATTTGCAGGCAAGTAGCGCCGTCGCTTCATCTTTACCGCCTTCTATTACAGCAACGCATGAATTATCCATATATTGGGGGATAAGCTTAGCCACCAGCGACGAGGTTTCTTCAGCCAATTCAGAGGGTTTCAATACCGCACAGTTGCCCGCTGCAATAGCGGCGATATAAGGGGCAAGCAATAACTGAAGCGGATAATTCCACGCTCCGATAATAAGCACAGTGCCAAGCGGCTCAGGCTTGCGAAAGCTCTTACCTGGCCATGCCACCATGGGCGTTGATACTTTGCGTGGCTTTGCCCATTTATCCAAATGCTTAAGCGTATGCTTGATATCAGAAAGCAGAAACCCTTGTTCCGCTACCATGGCTTCGGTCTTACATTTGCCCAGGTCATTTTTAAGGGCCTGCAAAATGTCGTGCTGGTTGTCTTTCAGTAAAGTTTCTAATGCCTTTAACTGGCTTTTACGCCACTCCAAGGACTGGGTTTTCCCTGTATCGAAACTGTCGTTAAGCTTGTGAACAACGTCAACGAAACACACGCCAGTTTCCACTGCGTGAAGAGAAGGTCTATTTGGCATAAGAAGGCTCCGATAGCATAACACCCACTGCAACAATTCTATGGCTCGTCTTAAGATTGTTGTCGGGCAAAGCAGCGCAATAATTAACTGATACTATCTTATATTAATAGGGATGTTCGAAGACAACGCAACTAAATTGTTAATTAATGTTTAATGAGCTCGTATTTTAGGTGCAAGTGGCTGACATTACACTTAAGAAGTATAAAAAGTTAACGTTGAAGCAATAACAAGATTATATAAAAGTAAAAGGTCAAAAAATTACAAACAAAAAAGCCCAGTGAACACTGGGCTTTTAAACATATTTAATGTGAAACTATTACGCGTCGTATGGGCTGCGTAAAACGATAGTTTCGTTTCTGTCAGGGCCTGTTGAAACGATATCAACCGGCACACCTGTTAGCTCTTCAAGACGCTTAATGTAGTTTTTTGCAGCTTGTGGAAGCGCTTCAAACTCAGTTACACCAAAAGTGTTGTCTGTCCAACCCGGCATTTCTTCATAAACTGGCGTCACTTTTTCGTAACCGTCAGCCGCCATAGGTGGAACGTCTTTCACGTTACCGTCTGCATCTTTGTAGCCTACACAAATTTGAAGGCTTTCAAGACCGTCTAGTACGTCAAGCTTAGTTAAGCAGAAACCTGTAATAGAGTTGATTTGTACTGCGCGTTTCATCGCAACTGCATCGAACCAACCCGTGCGGCGCTTACGACCTGTGGTCGCGCCAAACTCGTGACCTTTAACACCTAAGTGTTGGCCTACTTCACATTCTAGTTCAGTAGGGAAAGGACCTGAGCCTACACGCGTAGTGTATGCTTTAACAATACCCAGTACGTAATCTAGCTTAAGTGGGCCAAAGCCAGCACCCGTTGCTACACCACCCACGGTAGTGTTTGACGACGTAACATAAGGATAAGTACCGTGATCGATGTCTAGAAGTGTACCTTGTGCACCTTCAAACATAATAGGCAAGCCAGCATTGTGTGCTTTGTCTAGTTCGTCAGTTACATCAACAACCATTGCTTTAAGAATGTCAGCAACTTCCATTGCACCTTTTAAGGTTTCGTCAAAGTCTACTGCTTCTTCGCCATAGTACTGAGTAAGCGTGAAGTTATGCACGTCTAGCACTTCTTTCAGCTTTGCTGCGAAGTCTTCTGCATTAAACAAGTCGCCAACGCGTAATCCACGACGGGCTACTTTATCTTCATACGCTGGACCGATACCACGACCCGTTGTACCAATTGCTTTTGCGCCGCGGGCTTTTTCGCGCGCTACGTCTAGTGCAATGTGATAAGGAAGAATAAGCGGACAAGCTTCACTAATCTTTAATCGCTCGCGCACTGGAACGCCACGCTCTTCAAGCATAGTCATTTCTTTCATTAGTGCGTCAGGGCTAAGCACAACACCGTTACCAATAATACAGGTAACATTATCGCGTAGGATGCCTGATGGGATTAAGTGAAGTACGGTTTTTTCACCGTCGATTACTAGAGTGTGACCTGCATTGTGTCCGCCTTGGTAACGAACAACATATTTTGCGCGATCAGTGAGTAGGTCTACGACCTTGCCTTTACCCTCGTCACCCCATTGAGTGCCGAGTACCACAACGTTCTTTGCCATGAATCATATGTGTAAGAAAATTAGGCGGGGATTCTACAAAATTCTAGGGCAAGGATCATCTCTTTTTCGAACAAAAATACGACTATTTTATTTTTATTTTTGAAATCACAAAGATGACCCACTGCCGCTCGAGCCTTTTTGAAATAAGGCTTGGCTTCTTATTTTTCAGCACAAACATTCTAAGACGCTAATTTTTAAAGCTTTCTAAACATTACCCGGTAAAAAAGCTGAACAGACGGTCTATCGCAGTCTGCACTACGCCCATTTATATAACGTTTTGCTATTATTCGCGGGCATTGGATGCTTAAAAGCTAATGAGGTATTCAAAGGGCTGAAAATATACCTCTGAATGTTGAATACAGGTTTAAGAGCACACTTTTCAGTCAACGGTAAAGTCGCGCTCCTTTTCGTACTATGTATTATGGTAAAGCGTGTGGCAGTGTTTGATGAGGTCCGTTTTCACACCGCTTCACGCCTCTTAATGTCTAGATCTGGGCGCTAACTCAACTGAAATAAAACAGCAGTAGTGCGCCTATTATCACAAGGGTTCCGCCAATTTGACGCAGTTGATTGCTGGGCTGTTCGCTTATCTGAAGTAAATAATTGCGCCATTTATTAGGAAAAAGAAGCGGCCCTATTCCTTCTATAATAAGTACCAACGCTAAAGCGGGTAGTAGCCACTCCATAAAACTATCCTTAAATAAGTGTGACGTTAATATTTACGTATGTTTAAAGCAACGACTTACGCTTTCTGATTCAGTGCGGTTAAATCAATGTACTCAGGGGTGTGGTACAGACCAAAACCAAACCGTAAGCGGTTTCCTCTAAAATCGGTAAGGATATGGTGCTCTTTAAGCGCTGAAGCAAGGGCTTTTGTTTCATCGGCACTATCTAATTCAAAGGTAAGGAAATGCCCTCGGTTTGCTTCATCACTTACTGCTAGATGTTTTTCGTTTAGCAAGGGATGGTTGCAGGTAGCAAGTTTCTCTAGAAATGTGCGCTGCATGCCCATTACGTATTCGTTAACTGTAGCGACATCAATGCCATTGTCGTCGAACATGCGAAGCACGGCTCTTAATCTGTAGAGCGCGGTAAAATCCATGGTCGCACCAGCAAAGCGCATTCCATCTAGACTATATTGAACGCTGTCTTTACCGCCAACCTTGCGAGGCTTATCTAGCTCGCCAAACTCTGCAAACCAGCCTGTATATGCGGGTCTTAGCTCACAGCCCACGGGTACGTGCGCAAAACATGCGCCCTCTCCTGCCTGAGCATATTTGTAACTACCGGCAAGATAAAAGGCTCGGTGGGCAATGTTCGCTATATCGGTAGGCTTTGCCATAAACCCGTGATAGCCATCAACCACAATAAGGGTATTGTCGTTAGTTACGCTATTTACGATATCTGTGACATCGTTCACCACGTATCCGGAATTAAAAAACACCTGACTAAAGAAAACCAGCTCGGGATCGTGTTCGGCAATGGCGGCCTTAAAGCGCGACGCAAACGTATCGTAGGGTTTAGTAGGTACGGTAATAAGTTCTATCGCACCCTGCTCTTGCATCCTACTCGCTTGGCGCTGAAAACTGTGAAACTCGCTGTCTGTCGACACTACTTTATAAGGCGCAGTACTATCGATGCAGCTCATTACGCGATAAAGCAGCTCATGGGTATTGGGCGCAAAAACGATTTGCTGTGGCGCACCAGTGTTCAGTATGTTGCTAATGCGCTGCTGTAGCTCTGGCACCAAAGTTTGGAAGAAATATCCCCATTTTTCGTCAACATACTTAGCGCTGTCATCCCAGTAGTTGAGCATTGCATCACGCGTGCAGTCGGGCCAAAAGTAGTGGCTGTGACACGCATAATGCTGTTTACCTTTGTTCGCATTAAGAAAACCCGTATAAAAATGCTGATATGCCATGCTCTAGTGCCCAATATAAAAACTGCGTAAACCCTATCAAATTTCTACCTTTTTCGCATGAATCTGCGCCTGCAACAAAACATTTATTTACAAATTAAGTGTAAATTGTTTTGCCCAAATCGACGTGCTTAGTGATATTTCTTATATAAACACAACTACAGCAAATTTTAAGAACTCTGCTATACCCTATAGAGGCAAGATGTTTTTGTTAGCCGAGTTAGCAAGCTCCGTCTGTTCCACGCAGACAAACATTAAAGGTATTTTATGCGTTTTCCTAAATACGGAAATTATTCATTGGATGTCTCAGGTAACGTACTTGAGGTGTTTGCAACCGGGGCGTGGAACCTGAAAACGACAGAGTTTTTTATAGAAGAAATGCATGAACTTATCGCTAAGTTCGACAATAAGCCTTGGGCTGCCCTTATGGACGGACGCCGCTGGGTGCTTTCTACGCCTGAATGCCAAACCCGTTTAGCAGAAGCAATAAAGGTGAACATTTCGCGAGGGCTTACACGCTCAGCTTACGTGCTGGATACCGGAATGGTTAGGCGGGCCCAATTAGAACGAACCCACCCATCTAAGCACCGTGACACTGAATCAGCTAACTACGAGCGCGATTATTTTCAAAAGTATTTCGAAGCACTTAATTGGCTGCACAAAGAGGGGTTCTCCCCTATTCTCTCGCCTAAATAAATACAGCAATCGAAGTAGAAATACACACGGTGACACTCGTCAGCATGCGTTCTCGTTCACCTGCAAGTACCAGCACGAACCTCGTACAGTCAATTTATCAAAGTCAGACTCGACTCATTGTTCCCTACGACAGCCGCTAAAATGCTGACGTTGTTAGTACAATAAGCTGTAAACTTTTCGGCGGTATTCCGACTTCAACGGGTCGCCGTCGGCAAGCGCATTCACCATATCCATCATCAGCTTTCTGGCGTCGCCAAACCCAAGTTCTTTCTTTAACACACTATAAAGAAGCTCTAGTGCATCTTGTGCTTTGTTCGCTTGCTGCAACTGTACCGCTAAATCAACTTTAAGCTGCAAGTCGTCTGGGTTCGCTTCTACCGCTGCTTGAAGCTGACGAATTTCAGGAGTGTCGGCGGCTTGTTCTGCCAATTCAATTTTTCCCGCTAAGCTCTTATAGCGAGAGTCTTGATCAACCAACTTAATTTCTTCCAATAACGCTTTGGCTGTATCGATAGATCCGGTCTCGATATAGCAATCAATAAGCATATATTTAACGTTTACGTTATCTGGGTTAAGCGCTAGGGCTTCTTTAGCTGCGGGCAGTGCCTCTGCATAATCACCTTGCTGAATCGCTTTGCCAGCAGTGGCAAGTAGATCGTCTTCAGGATTAGGCAAATATTTAGCGAGCATTTCGCGAATTTGCTGCTCAGGTTGCACACCCGCAAAGCCGTCAACAGGCTGACCATTTTGCACCACCATCACCGTTGGTAGACTTCTAATACCAAACTGTGCAGCGACTTCTTGCTGGGCTTCGCAGTCAACTTTGGCCAGAATCAAGTGCTGGCTGTATTCACCCGCCAGCTTTTCCAAAATAGGCATAAGGTCTTTACAGGGCTCGCACCAATCTGCCCAAAAATCGATTAGCACCAGCTTATCTTGCGACGCTTCAATGATGATTTGTTGAAAGTTTTCTACCGTAATATCTACGATGGTTGCTTGGCTATTCGCAACGAGATTTTCCATAACGCAGGCCTTTAATTTCTTATATTGAGAGGAATATGGGGCAGACGGCCTGAAATTACAAGGTTAAGGTAGGCTATCTTTGGTCACCGCGCCTTGCACTAGGAAGCGCTTCTTAATTCGCCACTTTGTTGATCTGCGCCAGTGAGCACGCATATTTGCAAAAACTCATTCTCTTTTTGTCGTATTCACGACAATCTATTTCAGAATAGAATGTTAACGTAGTGTAAACTACTGCTACTAAGTCACTCTACTTCTATAAAATACATGCTTATGGCCGAGAGGGTTTTATGTCTACACAAACAAGCGCTGACACGCATTTTGCTTCATTCAAAGAGTTTTACCCGTTTTATTTAAATGAACATAGAGATAGTACATGCCGCACGCTTCATTTTATCGGCTCGTGGCTGGTTCTCGGCGTTATAGCACTAGCAGTATTTATGGCTAGCTGGTCGCTACTGTGGTTTATTCCGCTAGTAGGTTACGGTTTCGCTTGGGTAGGTCATTTCTTCTTTGAGAAAAATCGCCCTGCGACATTTAAACACCCGCTTTACAGCCTAATGGGCGACTGGGTCATGTTTAAAGATATTCTTGTGGGCAAAATTAGCCTTAAAGGCGAATAAAGCTCAAATGACTTAAAGGACGGCCAGCCCTCTATTAATAATGACAACTGCCATTGCTAGCGCCCTGCGTTGTTAAACGTTGCGCTTAATGTTGGATATGTAATTTTAACGGACAATCCAGCCTCTTCACCGCACGCGCTTTACATAAAAGAAACGAAAGCGATATGGTTAGAGACAACGTTCGCAGGTTGCTACATTTGCGTTAGGATTTACGCTAAGCACACGACAGCGAACATTCTACCTATCGCGCTCAGCGCAAAAAACAATAACAAAAGGAACAACTATGTTTGCGTCTTGTTTCGCCTTTCGACCAGTACGAAAAGGCTTATGTGTTACCTCGACTGCATTATCACTATTGGTTTTAGGTATAAGTCAGGCCAATGCAGTGCAGGAATCTGCCTCTGATTCGACTAGCTTAAATGCGCTGACATACGATGACACCTTTAACTTAGAATTTGTGGCCAACCCACAGTTTCTTAATAAGGATACGGTAATTTATTCTCGTCAGAGCATGGATGTCATGACTGACGGAAGACAAAGCCGACTTTGGCAAGTAAATATTAAATCCGGTGAGCATCGCCCGTTTATTGGTGTAGATGAAAACTTGTCACAGGCTACCTTATCGCCCAACGGCAAAATGGTGGCATATACAAAATCGGTCAACGGCCGCGCACAAATCCATCTCTATTACTTAGATACCATGCAGTCTGTGCGCTTGACCAACACCAGCGAAGCACCTCGTCAGTTAACCTGGTCTCATGACAGCAAAACCTTAGCCTTCACCCAGTTTACCGAAGAAAAGCAAAAGCCATTGTTTACCGGCATGCCGAGCAAGCCTAAAGGAGCAAAGTGGGCTGACCAAGGCACCTATATTGATGCGGTGCAGTATAGAGGTGACGGAAGAGGCTACTTGCGTGAAGGCTTTGACCAGATATTTGTTCTGCCTGTTGAAGGCGGTACGCCGCGTCAGTTAACAACTGGAAAATTCCCTAGCGGCGGCACCCTTTCTTTCTCTAAAGAGAATGACTGGATTTATTTCGCCACACCACAACGAGAAGACTACGCGCTGCACCCTTTGTTTAGCGACATCTATAAAGTGAATGTGAATACAGCGGCAGTTGAACAAGTTACCGATATCGAAGGGCCTGAAGGTAGACCAACCTTGAGTCCCGACGGAAAATACCTTGCATTTACTCAGCTCAACGACAGAAAGCTTTCTTATCAGAATGGCGACCTTGTGGTACTTGAGCTTGAAAGTGGTGACATCACCCGTTTAACTACGTCACTAGATAGAAGCTTAGGCAAATTTGAGTGGCGCAAAGACAGCCGAGGATTAATCTTTTCTTACCTTGATCACGGCGAAACTAAACTTGCTGCAGTGAACCTGAAAGGCGATGTGAAGCCTATCGACGTTAGCATAGGTGGACAAGCGTTTGGACGCCCTTACACGTCGGGCGACTTCGCAGTTAGTGATAAAGGCGACATTGTTTACACCATGGCAAGCCGCACTGTACCTGGCGATCTGGCGCTTTATAGAAAAGGCAAAGACGATACGCAACTCACCGATTTAAACAGCGATGCACTTGGTCATAAAACGCTGGCAGAAGTACAAGACCTTTCCGTAGTATCAAGTGTGGACGAGCTACCTATCGACGCATGGATTGCTTTGCCACCAGGATTTGATAGCAGCAAAAAATACCCGCTAATTTTAGAAATTCATGGCGGCCCACATGCAGCCTACGGCCCTCACTTTGCCATGGAAATTCAGCTAATGGCCGCGCAAGGTTATGTCGTGGTATGGGCTAACCCAAGGGGCAGCAGCTCTTACGGTGAAGACTTTGGTAATTTGATCCACCATAACTACCCATCAGAAGATTATAACGACCTAATGGATGTGGTAGACGCGGTTGTTAAGCAAGGCTATATAGATTCAGAGAATCTGTTTATTACTGGCGGCTCAGGCGGCGGAACCCTTACCGCATGGTCCATTGGTAAAACAGACCGCTTTAGTGCAGCTGTTGTGGCGAAGCCGGTTATTAACTGGATGAGCTTTTCATTGACTGCCGACGCATACCCGTACTTTAGCAACTACTGGATGGCAGATATGCCGTGGGCTATTGCGGATAAACTCTGGCAGCGTAGCCCTTTGAGCTTAGTGGGCAACGTAGTAACACCCACTATGCTGCTAACCGGTGAAGCCGATCACCGTACGCCAATTAGTGAGACAGAGCAGTATTATCAAGCGTTGAAGTTACAAGGTGTCGATGCTGCAATGGTGCGAATTCCAGGGGCTTCACACGGCATTGCAAGCCGCCCTTCTCGCTTAATACAGAAAGTAGGAAATATTGTGGCGTGGTTTGAACGCTACAAGAAGAATAACGACGGCGAATAAGTCAATACGAGACCCGATGTCCTTATAAATAAAAAAGGCGCTTACTTCATTTTACAATAACAATGAAGTGGCGCCTTTTCTCATTCTACGTCTAATACCAGAATTTGAAAGGGAACAGCCATTCCTGCATTCCCACGCTTCGCTATGAAGCTTGCCAGCGCCTTCTGAGTGAGCACTTATCTATGCGGACTGGTACTATGCTATTTGGTTAGCTTTAATACTTTGCCGTTCGGTGCATCGGTCAGTAAGTAAATGGCACCTTCTGGGCCAACTTCAACGTCGCGAATACGGGCGTGATTGTCACGAACATATTCAAACTGCTCTGCGGGCTTTCCATCTTCTACTTTTATGCGACGAAGGTGAGTAAACTTCAACGACCCCACCAGTACATCCCCGTTCCATTCTTTGAACATTTCACCTTGGTAGAAGGTAAGGCCGCTTGGCGCAATTGATGGGTCCCAATACACCCAAGGCTGCTTCATGCCATCCATATGGGTTTTGTCGCTGATAATGTCGCCACTATAGTCAACACCATAGGTAATCACAGGCCAACCGTAGTTTGCACCGCGTTCAAGGATATTGATTTCATCACCACCTTTCGGGCCATGCTCCATCGCCCATACCGCACCAGTTTCAGGATGAACAGTAACGCCTTGCACGTTGCGGTGACCATAGCTGAATATTTCAGGGGCTTTGCCGTCTGTGAATGGGTTATCTTCTACTGCGCTGCCGTCACGGTTTATGCGTACAATTTTACCGAAGTGGTTATCGGTGTTCTGCGCTTCTTTCATGTACTTGTAGCGGTCGCCCATGGTGATGTACAAGTGCTTTTTAGCATCGAACGCTAAACGACAGCCAAAGTGAAAGCCGTTATCCACAATTGAGTCGGCACTAAAGATAACGTCAACATTTTCAAGGCCTGAGTCGGTAAGCTTAGCCTTTGCAACACTGCTACTGCTGCCCGGCTTGCCCTCAACCTCACTCGCTTTGCTGTAACAGAAGTAGATAGTGTTGTTGCTGGCAAAATCCGGGTCGATAGCGATGTCCAACATACCACCTTGGTTTTGCGCAACCACCTTAGGCACATTACCTAGACGTCCTGACAACTTACCGTCTTTTGATAAACGCTGAATGCCACCTTCACGTTCCGTAACTAGCAGATCGCCATTTGGCAAAAATGCCATTCCCCAAGGATGAACAAGCCCTTCAGCGAGCGTGGTTACGGTAATATCGCTGTCGGTGATTTCATGCGCTTCGCCATGTTTATGATCTCCGTGAGCTAAAGCGGATTGGCTGATCGTAAGCGCCAATACACAAGTAAGTGACTGCGCTAGCGCGCTCACAGGTTTGAATGGTACAGCTAAAATAGTTGATGGTTTCATCGCTAGGAGCCTCATTTTAAAAAGCCGTGTGCGCGTTCACACAGGCTTCTTCTATTATTCTTAGTGGAAGGCAGTATACAAAAAAGGGCACAGCGCTGCTGTACCCTTTGTGATAATTTTACTTGCTTATGCGATAAAGGTGACTGGCCGATTAAGCCTATGTTAAATCACTGTCACCGCACTTATGTAGCGATTTACTTCGGTAATGTTGCACGGAGCATCCACGCAGTTTTTTCATGAACGCGCATACGATCGCCAATTAACGCTGCAGATGACTCATCGTCTGCGTCTTGCGCTAGCTTTAACGATTCACGGCAGGTTTTCACAACTTGCTCATGACCGTGAGTTAACAATCTCACCATTTCCGTCGCTTCAGGTACACCTTCCACTTCTTCAATTGAACTAAGCTCAGCGAAAGACTTATATGTGCCCGGTGCAGCTACACCTAGAGTACGAATACGCTCTGCAATTTCGTCTACCGCTTCGGCAAGCTCTGTGTAATGCTCTTCGAACATTAGGTGCAATTCACGGAACTGCGGACCTTCTACGTTCCAGTGAAAATTATGTGTTTGAAGGTACAAAGTGTAAGAGTCGGCCAATAGCTTTTTAAGACCTTCTGCTACTGCGTTACGATCGCTCTCAGAAATACCAATATCAATCTTGCTCATGTCACACTCCTTAACGTTAAAACCCTTTTTAGATTTACCTTCAGTCCATTCATCGGCGCTGAAAAATCTTGGTTTAAATAATATAAGTTAATAGTACTACAGAAATTTTGATTTAGATTAACGGTTTAGTTGATTGCATTCATCGCATTAATCGATGACTTTATACATTCTGCCTCAGCCACTCTATTAATGGTGGTGATGGTGGCTTTCGCCCGCTTCTTTTTTAACAGGTAGCAAAACCGGTAGTTCACTCCCATCGCTAAATGTGAGGGTTAGTGCTACTTCGCTGCCCTCTTCTAATCCTTTGGTCAGCCCCATCAACATGATATGACGGCCGCCTGATTCAAAAGAGACCATTTCGCCCGCTTTTATTATAACGCCTTCAGTTAGCTCACGCATTTTCATCACGTCTTCCTCCATCACCGTTGTGTGGATTTGCGCTTCACTTGCTACATCGCTTGATACTGAAACAGACGTCAGTGTTTTATCGCTGTCACCATGATTATGCAAAGTAAAGTACACTGCGCCGGTTTTTGCCAAAGCAAAGGTCGCTCTGGCATAACCATTCATTACCATTACTTCTGATTGCTTACTGGCGTGCTTGTGCTGCTCTTTTGGCATGTGATGGTTATCATGGTCATTGCCATGCGCGTAAATAGTCGCAGACATGCTTAAAGAAAATAAGCCAGTTACGATAACTAATGGTTTAAGTGATTTGGAAAAAAATGACATACAGTCTGCTCCGAATGAATACTCGTAAGCAAGTGTACGTAAGATTGGCATAGGAAAAAAGAAAAATGGTGCCGACTGCCGGAATCGAACTGGCGACCTACTGATTACAAGTCAGTTGCTCTACCAACTGAGCTAAGTCGGCACACTTTAAAAACCGCTGCCTAGACAGCGGATGCGTATTCTAGCGATAAACGCGTGGGTGTCAACCTTTTAATCGCGTTGCTTCACCAACTAATTTTGGGAAGTACTCAAGTGGTAAATATTTGCTCAATGCCATGAGCTTTTCACCCAAGCTTTCATAACTATTCGTGGTGACATTGATGTGTCCCATCTTGCGCTTTTCACGAACAGATTTTCCGTACCAGTGAAGATGACTGCCATCGATGCTTAGCAAATCGCGCGAGAAGCTGCTGCAACCAATAATGTTGACCATAGCGCTTGGGCCAATGGCTGACGTGTCACCAAGAGGCAATCCACAGACTGCACGTAAGTGATTTTCAAACTGGCTGGTTACAGCGCCCGACTGGCTCCAGTGCCCGGAGTTATGTACACGAGGAGCAAGTTCGTTTACAAGTAGCTTGTCGCCTACTTGGAATAGTTCCACAGCCAGCACACCGACGTAGTTCATACCCTCAGCAAGTTTCACAAAAATATCGTGAGCCTGGGCCTGAAGTGCGTCATCAACGTTAGTCGCTGGTGCAACCGACACATGAAGTTGACCTTGGTGATGCAAATTTTCAGCAAGTGGATAGGTGCGTACGTC
This sequence comes from Alteromonas sp. DY56-G5, assembly GCF_041414725.1. Classification (NCBI taxonomy): domain Bacteria; kingdom Pseudomonadati; phylum Pseudomonadota; class Gammaproteobacteria; order Alteromonadales; family Alteromonadaceae; genus Alteromonas; species Alteromonas sp. DY56-G5. The sequence goes on from NZ_JANHZQ010000034.1 coordinate 44,269, forward strand.
GCCATTAGCATTGCGTACACCGATTAATGACAACTCTCTGTCGAAAGCCACCATTTTTTCAACCACTAAAGGCACGGTCTGCAAATCTAATCCCTGAAGTGCATTTTTTAGTTCAGGTAAGTCAGCCTCATCACTTAAACGCCATTGACCATATCCGTCATAGCCATCGCGGCTAGCCTTAAGAATGAGTTTGCTACCCAACTGCTTTACGCAATCGTCTAACTGGGCAAGGTCGGTAACTATTTGGTGCTCACAATTTGCAACCTGCATGCTTTCAAGCAGCTTTTTCTCACGTACGCGATCGGCGCCAACAAGAATGCTGTCGATATTCGGCATCAACTTGTTTGTTTTCGCCGCGTCTTCAAGAAGCCTTTCAGGTACATGCTCAAATTCTACGGTAAGAGCATCTGCACCTTCTAGTGCTTGAGTAAGTGAGATTTCAAGAGGGGTTTTGCTAACTGGATGTACAACGGTATCGTTGTTTACGTCCACAGCTTGAACGTCAATACCTAACGGGCTTCCCGCCAGGTACATCATTTGAGCAAGTTGGCCTGCGCCGTAAACGACTACTCTCATTCATCTAGCTCCAACGTATTGCTTGAAGCAAGTACCGTATCAGTTTGCGATTTTCTAAAAGCGATAACGGCATTGCGTACGCTTTCGTCTTGCAGCGCAACAACTTGTGCCGCGAGAAGACCCGCATTTGCTGCACCAGCCTCACCTATTGCCAGTGTACCTACCGCAACACCTTTCGGCATTTGAACGATAGAAAGCAGTGAGTCTAATCCGTTGAGCGCCTTTGATTTAACCGGGCAGCCAAACACAGGTAAATGCGTGTGTGCAGCAATCATACCCGGTAAGTGAGCTGCGCCGCCTGCGCCAGCAATGATTGCGCTAAAACCTTCATCTGCAGCGCTTTCTGCAAACTCTACTAGCAAGTTGGGTGTACGGTGCGCGGACACCACCTTCGCTTCAAATTCAACACCAAACGACTTCAGCATTTTTGCGGCCTGCTGCATAGTAGGCCAGTCTGAAGTTGAACCCATTACAATCGCGACTTTTGCCATCTAGAGATCCTCGGGGTAGGTAAAGTGGACAACCTTGGAAAGGCCGCGATTGTAGCGTAAAACCGTTCAAAATCCCACCGTAAATGGCGTCAATTATAGCGCCACTCGCTTAAGGGTTGTTGAGGCTACTCTCTTATAAGGGTGATCTATCTCTTCGCTGTCAGTCGTATTAACTATAATTAATTTATGTAGAAAAGTTGCCTGACTACACGGATTAACGAACGCTTTTATTTCCACATTTTGCGACGTTGACCATGAACGGGCGTTAGAGGTTATTGATGACAGATAAGCACGAACCCGACGTACTTGATGAGGTGATAGAAGAAGTACAAGACGTGGTCTCTGACTTCTTAAATCGCGAAGCCGCTCCCGGCATATTGTTAATGGGTGCAACGATTCTTGCGCTCATTATTGCTAATTCACCCCTAGATACGCTTTACGATCATTTAATCAGTATGCCGGTACAAATATCAGCCGGTACGTGGGCTATCGATAAGCCATTATTGCTGTGGATTAACGACGGGTTAATGGCGGTGTTCTTTTTTCACGTGGGTCTGGAACTGAAGCGCGAAATCTGCGAAGGTGAATTGGCCAACCCCAAAGATATTATTTTACCCGCAGCGGGTGCTGTAGGTGGTATGGCACTACCCGCCTTGATATATGTAGGCATCAACTGGGACAACCCCGTAGCCATTGCAGGGTGGGCAATTCCCGCCGCTACTGACATCGCGTTTGCGTTAGGTATTTTGGCGCTACTAGGTAGTCGAGTACCTACGAGCCTGAAAGTTTTCTTAGTCACCCTGGCTATTATTGACGATATCGGTGCTATCGTAATTATTGCCCTGTTTTACACCGAGCACATTACCGCGGGTGCGCTGTATATTGCTGCAGGTTGTTTATTGCTGTTGTGGCAAATGAATAAACGCAATGTGGTAGATATTCCGCCTTATGTTTTTGTGGGAATCATTCTGTGGGTAGCCATGTTGAAGTCAGGCGTTCACGCCACACTGGCAGGTGTCGTACTTGCTGGCTTTATTCCTATGCGGGATGAGAAAGACGAATCTTATTCTCCGGTAACGCGACTAGAGCACGGTTTGAATGGCTCGGTGAGTTTCGCGATCCTACCTTTATTCGCCTTCGCTAACGCCGGCATAAGTTTTGGTAACATCAGTCCGGAGGGTATTTTCCATCCTGTTACCTTTGGGATCTTTCTTGGCTTGGTTGTGGGTAAACAAATTGGCGTATTCGGTTTTTGCTACTTAATGGTGAAGTTAAAGCTGGCTAAGTTACCAGAGGATCTTAACTTCAAGCATATCTATGGCTGTGCGCTACTTTGCGGCGTTGGCTTTACAATGAGCTTATTCATTGGGGGACTGGCCTTTGCACAGACAGGTATCAATCAAATTTTTGACGAGCGTGTGGGCATTTTAACCGGCTCTCTTGTCTCGGCGTGCTTAGGGTATATTGTACTGCGATTCGTTAGCGAAGCGCCGAGCGATAACACTGATGTAGCCTCAAACGCTAGCAAGTTCACGGGCAATACAGTCAAATAGAACCTGCTTTCGAATAGGCTTACTTAAATGCGCATTCATGCCTGCTTCTAAGCAGGCATTTTTGTCTTCGATAAACGCATTGGCGGTTAAGGCGATGATCCTGACCGTGTCCTTATTCCTGCCTTCACTTCGAATAAGTTTCGATGCTGTATGACCATCCATGATCGGCATTTGGCAATCCATTAAAATTACGTCGAAATCGTGCCTCTTCTCGGCCTTAACAGCATCTTGCCCGTTTTTCGTTCTAATACATTTGATGTTGGACGATTTGAGCATGTCCATGACGATTTCAGCATTAATGTCGTTGTCTTCAGCCAATAAAACCCGTAATCCATCAGGTAATGACGGAATCACCTCATTTTCTGCATGCTCTTTTTCTTCACTTACTGTGGCAGGAATGTGGAAGGTGAAGCTTGTTCCTTTACCCAGTTCACTTTCAACATAAAGCTCTCCACCAAGAAGCTCAACCAAACCTTTAGAAATGGCCAAACCTAATCCTGTGCCACCAAAATTTCGAGTAGTGGACGGATCGGCTTGCTCAAACTTATCAAAAATAAGGCGTAGTTTGTTGGGAGCAATGCCTATTCCCGTATCGGTAACCGAAATTTTAAGTCCTTGGTGGGCATAGCTGACGTTAACCGTCACGACACCATCGCTGGTGAACTTAATCGCGTTACTAAGTAAGTTATTGATGATTTGGCTCACCTTCCCTGCATCAATGTTCAGTGCGTTAGGTACGCCCTGATTAATATACAAAGCAATATCGTACCCTTTTACTTGCGCAGCGTGACGGTAGAGGTCACAAGAAGCTTCAAGTAACTCGCGAATGGCACAACTTTGGATATCGGTGAGCATTTTACCCGATTCAATCTTCGACCAATCTAAGATACTGTCCAGGATGATAAGTAGATTGCTAGCAGAGCGTGAAATTGTTTTGGCTCTAGCCGAAACATTTTCCGGCAACTCATTCTCGAGCATCAATTCACATGAGCCAATAATGCCGTTCATTGGCGTTCTAATCTCGTGACTCATGTTAGCGAGAAACTGCGTTTTCGCCACATTCGCGGCTTCCGCTTCTTTAAGCGCTAACGCAAGGTGCTCGGTTTTCTCTTCTATGCGCTTTTCCAAAGACTGATTCAATTCCCCTAGCTCGACATTCAGGCTTTGCTCTACTTCTCTTGCAACCTTTAGCTCTTCAAATGCATCGAGCAATCGGGCTTCTAAACTCACGAACTCATCGCTTAGCGACGAGAGCTCTTGAATGTGCAGTGCCCTTTGTGGTGCTATAACAACTTCTTTTTGTGTAGGGTCGAATTCGGCAATGTAGCGAACAAGGCGACGAATAGGCGCGCCGACCATTTTTGCGACTACGTATCCGGTGAATGTTCCAAATGCAGATAATGCCAATAGCAGCAGTAAGTCTTTTAGCAAATAATTACTCATTGATGCCATTAGCAGTCGTTTGTCGAAGTAATAGCTAACTTTCCAGCTAGCAAAAGGCATATCTTTCGCTAACCTCAACCATGTTTTCCCCTGAGGCCCGTTCTCCACCTCAACAGCACAATCAGGTTCACAAATATAAAAAGGTGCTTTAGTGAGTGGCTTCATCTTCAGGCCTTTAGATGCATAGATAACTTCGCCTTTTTGATCCTCAATGAGCATCAAAAAACCACCTAAGCTTAAGTTATCAATAGCAGAAAAGCTCTTTAACGATAAAGAGCCCTCTACAATACCTTTTGGAGTGCCATCTGCATCTGTAATAGGAGCTGACAAGGCTACAATTGGATCGTTACCAAAACCTCGGCCTTGAAATACATTTGAAAGGAATGGTTTACCTGTCTGCATGACTTCAAAGAAATACGGCCTGTAAGCCACATTTGACAAGCCGCTTTGTCTTGCCTTATCCAACAGGCTAGGCGGGTAAGCGTGGGTAAGATCGCCTTTGTCATCTGCAATGAGGAAGGTCAAAAATTCTGGATTGTGCGATGCCAACACCCGCAAATTTGTCACCGCTGCATTATCGAAATCGCTGTTTGATACCTCGCTAGATAACACTTGCGCTGCACTAATAATGGCACTTTGGTGTTGCTGAATAAAATTCGAAAGTTGGAACTCCAGCACATTCACCCGCTGCGACATGTAACTGTGAATTTGTCTTTCTTGCTGTTGTTGAAACAGACTTACCGACAAATAAATTACTGCCATGGAAGCAACGAAGAAGCAACCGGAAAAGAAGTACCCAAAAAGAAAGTGCAGCGTAACCCGCTCTGACTTACTTGATGTTTGTCGCTTAAGCCCGTGGACTGCCAAATACGAAAAGTGTCCGGTTACAAGACCAAATACACCGCTTACCCAGGTGACCAGCACACCCGAAAACAGCATATTTGCGTTATCGCCATCATAAAGAGAATGCTCTAAAACGAGAATGGGCAGAAAGACAATAGACCAAAAGCCTGCGCCTACTTTTATCACCTGTTTAAGCGACTTGTTATAGCCAAAAAAGCTAAGCACGATAGGCAGTAGAGTAAGGCTTTCTTTTCCAACTATGCTCCCGTCGTTAAGCCATAAGGGAAGGCTGACAACAAGTGCAATAGGAATGGAAATAAAAGGAGAAAACCGAAGTGAAGCGTAGACTGCCGCACCTATGCCAAATGTAGCTATCCCTGTGCTATCAAAGGGTGGGTTGAGAGCATTAAGACCCGCACCTAACACACATACAAGCAGTGCTTGAAGGGCCAGAGACCATGAAAAAGAAAATGAAATACTGCCAATTTTCAACGCATGTCTCCGGCGGATAGATTTAGTGTTGAGCCATGTAATCTAGGGTAAAGTTCGTTAGAAGCTTCACGCCTAATTTCATGCCTTCATCATCAACATAAAATTCCGGTGTGTGATGAGCAGGGCTATCTTCTTCAGACACGTCCAATGGCTTACCGCCTACCCAAACATATAAACCTGGAATTTGTTCTTGGAAAAATGAAAAGTCTTCCGCCCCCGTGACCGGTTTAGAAAGCAGCGTATTTTCAACGCCTGCGGTACGCTGCATAGTAGGCAGCATGGCTTTTGTAAGCTCTGGGTCGTTGTACGTAATGGGGTAATAGTAATCTAGCGGTAGCGTAAGTTCTGCTTCTGCGCCCATACTTTCAGCAATAGCCTTTACTTTGCGCGGAAGCGACTCGTAAATGTGATCGCGAGCGGCTTCATTGAGTGTACGAATTGTGCCAACCATTTCTACTTCATTTGGAATGATGTTTGAACGGTTACCGCCGTGAATAGAGCCAATAGACACCACCGCTGCATCGTCAATCAATTTCAACTCACGACTTACTATGGTCTGAATTGACATGATCATTTGCGCAGCGGTAACCACTGGATCAACACTCTTCCAAGGATAAGCGCCGTGGGCTTGCTTACCGTGAATAACAATTTTAAATGGGTCTACCGCGGCCATGGTGCCACCCGCGTTATAACGCACTTTACCCACATCGGTATTAGCATTGATATGCAGGCCAAAAATAGCGTCTACATCAGGGTTCTTAAGTACACCTTCAGCAACCATAACTTCCGCACCGCCTTTTTCTCCAGCGGGTGCGCCCTCTTCTGCTGGCTGAAAGATAAACTTCACTTTACCTTTCAGGTCGCCTTTAATTTCGGTAAGAATTTTTGCCGCGCCCATGAGCATTGCCATGTGAGTATCGTGACCACAGGCGTGCATAACCGGCACTTCTTTTCCGTTGTATTCGCCCATCTGCTTTGAGCGGTAGGACAAATCGTTTTGCTCTTTTACAGGAAGTCCGTCCATGTCTGCACGTAATGCAACGACAGGACCTGGCTTGCCCGAGTCTAAAATAGCTACCACACCCGTTTTTGCCACACCGGTCTGCACTTCTAAACCTAGGCTTTCAAGGTAGTCAGCAACATATTCAGCGGTTTTAAACTCGCGATTCGATAATTCAGGAAATTCATGAAAGTGATGACGCCATTTAATTACATCAGGCTCGACTTTATTCGCTAATTCATCAACATTGATCTGAGCGGCATTAGCAGCTGACACAGAGGTCAACCCTGCAAATGCGAGTGACAGCAATTTCTGGTACATAACTATTATTTCCTTTGGTGTTTTTTAGACAGAGTAAATCATCTCAAGGGAGAACACACCACTGAACTAACGATTGCTGTTAAAAATCAATAAGCAGACGAAAATACCCCATTCACAAGACTGAGGGTATTAGACGGAAGTATAAGAAAAGTGCTTTATCGATGCAGGGAATAAAAAAGGCGCCGAGTGGCGCCTTTTCTTTAAATATCAACTTATTACTAAGTTTCTATTAACTCTTTTGTCTACGCATTGCGTCAAAGAACTCATCGTTTGTCTTGGTCATCGACAACTTACTGATAAGGAAGTCCATTGCGTCAATTTCTGACATTTCGTGAACGATTTTGCGAAGGATCCACATTTTCTGTAGTTCATCTTGCGCTGTAAGCAGTTCTTCACGTCGGGTACCAGAGCGGTTGAAGTCGATAGCCGGGAATACACGTTTTTCCGCGATTTTGCGATTAAGGTGTAATTCCATGTTACCTGTACCTTTAAACTCTTCGTAGATAACTTCGTCCATTTTAGAGCCGGTATCGATAAGCGCTGTTGCGATAATCGTTAAGCTTCCGCCTTCTTCAACATTACGGGCAGCACCAAAGAAGCGCTTAGGCTTGTGAAGAGCATTCGCATCAACACCACCGGTAAGTACTTTACCTGATGATGGGATAACCGTGTTGTAAGCGCGAGCAAGACGAGTAATCGAGTCAAGCAGGATAACCACGTCTTTTTTGTGTTCAACAAGACGCTTGGCTTTCTCGATAACCATTTCAGCAACTTGTACGTGACGACTTGCTGGCTCATCGAAGGTTGAAGCAACGACTTCACCTTGAACAAGACGATGCATCTCGGTTACTTCTTCCGGACGCTCATCAATAAGTAATACCATTAACTCACAATCTGGGTGGTTAGCAGCAATTGACTGAGCAATATTCTGAAGAAGAAGCGTTTTACCGGCCTTAGGTGGCGCTACGATAAGACCACGCTGGCCTTTACCGATTGGCGACGCCAAATCTAGTACACGAGCCGTAATGTCTTCTGTTGAGCCATTACCACGTTCCATGCGCAAGCGATCTGCTGCGTGAAGTGGTGTAAGGTTTTCAAAAAGGATTTTATTACGTGAATTTTCAGGCTTGTCGAAGTTAACTTCGCGGATTTTTAGCAGGGCGAAGTATCGTTCACTGTCTTTCGGTGGACGAATTTTCCCGGCAATCGTATCACCGGTACGCAAGTTAAAGCGTCGAATTTGGCTTGGCGATACATAAATATCGTCTGGTCCTGCAAGATACGAAGAGTCAGCTGAGCGTAAGAAGCCGAAACCGTCCTGTAAAATTTCTAGTACCCCATCACCAAAGATGTCTTCACCGCTTTTTGCGTGTGTCTTTAGGATTGAGAAAATGATGTCTTGTTTTCTGGCGCGCGCCATGTTTTCCAGGCCCATCTCCTCGGCCAGGTTAACCAACTCGCTTATTGGTTTGTTCTTTAATTCAGTTAAATTCATACTGGTGGGTCTTTGTGCTTGAACTTCGCTTACAGGACTTAAAGTCACTCTGTTCTAGTTTAGATTTGATATCACCCTGATGTGGGCGTAAGCAGAACGCTGCTCGGATGAGCGCTGAAGAAAAGTTAGCACTATATTTAATCAACGTCCAGCGTTTTACCGCCGAAATGTTAAATAATTTGTGGCTTGCTCTTCTAGAATGAAACGTTAGTCCCTGTGGCGTAAATAAAAACCGGTGCTTCGTTAGCACCGGTTTTCAATTTGAAATCAATTAAAGGTTTTCGTTAAGAAACTCTGTTAATTGAGCTTTAGATAGCGCGCCTACTTTAGTTGCAGCAACGTTACCGTTTTTGAAAAGTAGCAATGTAGGAATACCACGAATACCATATTTAGGTGGAGTTTCGTTATTTTCATCGACATTCAACTTGCCAACTGTTAACTTGCCATCAAACTCGGTCGCAACTTCTTCCAAGATTGGTGCGATCATTTTACACGGGCCACACCATTCAGCCCAGAAGTCAACCAGTACAGGACCTTCAGCATTGATAACATCTGCTTCGAATTTATCGTCAGATAACTGGATAATTTTGTCGCTCATTCTTTTCTCCATTATTGGTCTGTCGCTGATTTGTCTCAGCCTGACCATAAGTGTTATATAGAAACTGTTTTTTAATGCAAGCACTGATAAGCTATAAGCTATGCCTACTCACTTAACTGATACTCACTTTTCTGACCTGCCGATTAACGGCAAGGTTGTTGACGCCTTGGCGGCAGCTAATTTTTCACATTGTACACCAATTCAAGCACTTGCACTGCCTCCTTTATTGGAAGGTCACGACATTGCAGGTCAGGCTCAAACCGGAACCGGTAAAACCATTGCCTTTTTGGTAGCTACATTTCACTATTTGCTAAGCAAAGCAGAAAATGCAGATAACAGCAAATCAAATGGCCCTCGCGCAATTATCATGGCGCCGACCAGAGAGCTAGCCGTTCAAATTTATAACGACGCCAAATTGCTTAGTGAGCATACTGGATTGTCGCTTGGTTTGATTTATGGGGGCGAAGGTTACCAAAGTCAACGTGAAACTTTGGAAGAAGGGGTAGATATTATAATTGGTACGACAGGACGCATTCTTGATTACTACAAACAGAATGTGTTCACACTGAAGAATATTCAGGTTGCCGTACTTGATGAAGCCGACCGTATGTTCGATTTGGGCTTTATTAAAGATATCCGCTTTTTATTCCGTCGTATGCCTCCAGCAAGCGAACGCTTAAGCATGCTATTTTCAGCGACACTAAGCTATCGCGTACAGGAACTTGCATACGAGCACATGAACAATCCAACCCATGTTCAGGTGGCGCCAGAGCAAACCACCGCTACACGCGTTTCTCAAGAGCTATTCTACCCGTCTGATGATGACAAGATGCTGTTACTTCTTACGCTACTTGAAGAAGAATGGCCGGAAAAAGCGATTGTGTTCGCAAATACGAAAAACAGCTGTGAAAAAGTCACCGACTGGCTTACCGCAGATGGCCATCGCGTGGGCTTGCTTAGCGGCGATGTACCACAGAAGAAACGCTTGGGGATCTTAGAAGATTTCACCAAGGGTAACCTAGACATTTTGGTGGCAACCGACGTTGCAGCGCGCGGTCTTCATATCGACGCGGTAACGCACGTATTCAACTACGACTTACCTGACGACGCCGAAGACTACGTACACCGTATTGGTCGTACTGGCCGTGCAGGACAAAGTGGTGTTGCAATTAGTTTCGCATGCGAAAAATACGCACTAAACTTACCTGCAATTGAGCAATACATCCAAAAGGCTATTCCGGTTACCGATTACGACCGCAGTGCTCTACTTGACGATGTAACGCCACCAAAACCACGTAGAAGACGTACACCTAACAATAGAAATACTTCACGCCGTGGTAACGGTAGAGGCCGAGGAAAGCCCCAGCAACGCAATAATAGAGCGCAGTAATAAGGCGTAAAGGAACTCAATAAGAATCGAGATTTTATGCAGGCAGAACTCCAGCACGACGCACAGACCTATGGCGAGTATTACGCCGCCGTAGACTTAGGCTCTAACAGCTTTCACATGGTGATTGTTCACGTTGTTAACGGCAGTGTGCAAATAATAGGGAAAATTAAACAGAAAGTGCGCCTGGCAGCAGGTTTAGATGATGATTTCGCACTTGATGACGTAAGCATGGAACGCGGCTGGCAATGCCTGCAAGTATTCTCGGAACGCCTGCAGGATATCCCCCCTTCTAATATTAAAATTGTAGCGACCGCTACATTGCGACTGGCAACCAATGCGCATGTATTCATTCGCAAGGCAGAAGAGATTCTCAATCACAAACTTGAAGTGATTAGCGGTGAAGAAGAAGCGCGACAAATTTATCTTGGCGTAGCCTACACATCCGCCAACCAAGGCAATAGCTTAGTCATAGATATTGGCGGCGCCAGCACAGAAATCATTATCGGTAACGACATGCAGCCTATCCATCTTAAGAGTTTGGATATGGGCTGTGTAACGTTTATGGAACGCTATTTCACCGGCGGCACTATCACCGAAAACAATTTCGACAATGCCAAAAAAGCCGCACACGCGCTTATTGCCGATGTGTCTAGCGCGTTTTTGTGTTTTGATTGGGAGAATTGTTTAGGTGCATCTGGCACGCCGCAAGCCATTACTGAGATTCTTGTAGCACAGGGCATTAGTGATGCTATCCGCTTAGACTATTTGTATCATTTAGAAAAGCAATGTATTGAATGCGGCAGCATTAAAACCCTTGATATCGACGGATTGGAAGATAACAGAAAAGCTATTTTCCCGTCTGGTTTAGCGATCCTCATCAGCTTATTTGAAGCGCTAAATATCAAGCACATGAATATTTCTGGTGGTGCGCTTCGAGAAGGACTTATCTACGGAATGTTAGATAACGTTACCGAGAATGATCGTCGCCAGCAGACCCTTAATCAGGCAAAACATCGTTATCATGTAGATGCTAGTCACGCGAACTCGGTTAGTCACGTAGCGCTTACTTTATGCCATCAACTCTGTGCACAACAGAATATTTGTCATTTAGATACCGAAACTATTTTAGGTGCAGCCGCACAGCTTCATGAAATAGGTCTTCACATTGAATATAAGCGCCATCATGAGCATGGTGAATACATATTAAGTCACATTGATTTGCCCGGCTTCACGCGCCTTCAGCGGGCAGCCATCCGCGATTTAGTTGCTCAGCATAGGTTAAACATAAAGCCAGACGTATTTGAAAAGTACCACGAAGACTACCGTCCAATGCTAAAGGGCTTATTGCGAATTTTACGTATAGCAGTGGTGTTATGTCTGCGTCGTCAGAATAAACATATACCAGAGGTAACTTTGCAGTGCGAAGAAAGTAAGTGGACACTTACTTTTCCTGAAGGCTGGCTGAAATCGCATCCTTTGATCAACGCAGAGCTAGCAAATGAATGCTGGCTTCAGCATAAAGCTGGCTGCGAACTCGTTTGTAAGTAATCACTTACATACAGATAGGATGCGTTAAATGTATTACGATAAATAAAAAAGACACATAAAAAAAGCCGTGCATTGCACGGCTCAGATTGATGATAAACCCCTCTTTTTTCGGAGGGGTTTATTTTTTCTAGCAGCCGAAGGCTGCGATCGCGATA
>NZ_JANHZQ010000035.1:0-55608 GCF_041414725.1 Alteromonas sp. DY56-G5
AATGTTCCCTTTATTTTTTATCTTACTGAATTTTAGTCATTATTTGTGGGGATACCTCAGACTCTGACCCCATTTTTCAGCGTGCGAGAAATGTACTCTGACCCCATTTTTTGGGTGTATAAGTGGTCGAAACGCATATGTATTCGCAATATAAATATTGCTGATAGTTGTGGCGTGTTAGCTTAGCACTACATTCAGCGTTCAATTTTCAGGGCGAAATAATCACATGAATAGATCAAAACAACTGTTTACGCTAATTACCTCAGAAGGCGAGCTTCAGGTTTCGTTAAAAGAGGTTGATGTTCCAGAGCCGAAGCCGCACGAAGTGATTGTGCGTATGGAAGCATCTCCTATTAACCCGTCAGACATGTGGCCTATGTTTGGTCCAGCAAGCCTAGATAAAGCGACCTTCGATACAGATAAAAGTGCGTTGGTTGCGCCGGTGCATAAGCCTTTGTTAAATCGTATTAAGTCGCGTTTAGACCAGACTCTGCCTATCGGGAACGAAGGTGCAGGTACGGTTGTTAAGGCGGGTGATAGCCCAGAGGCACAAGCTTTAATGGGCAAAACCGTATCTATTCTTACTGGCGCAGCGTACACCGAGTATGCCTGTGTGCCTATGCAGGCATGCTTGCCTCACCTAGATAGCACAACGCCACAACAAGCAGCGTCGTCATTCGTTAACCCACTGACCGCGCTAGGTATGGTTGAAACCATGCGTATGGAAGGCCACAAAGCGCTAGTGCACACCGCAGCGGCATCAAACCTGGGGCAAATGCTGAACAAGATTTGTTTAGAGCAGGGCGTTGAGCTTGTAAATATTGTTCGCAGCCAAAAGCAGGTAGATATGCTTAAAGAGATCGGCGCGAAAATTGTGCTCGACTCTAGTAGCGAGAATTTTAAAGCCGAACTTTATCAAGCCATCGACAGCACGGGCGCAACACTAGCGTTTGACGCCATTGGCGGCGGTGAGCTAGTTAGCGATATCCTCACTATGATGGAAGCGTCGGGCAGTAAAGATGCAAAAGGCTTTAACACTTACGGCTCTGACAGCAATAAACAAGTGTATATCTACGGCGGCTTAGATTTCTCGCCCACTACTTTGAATCGCGCTTACGGCATGACGTGGAGCATTGGTGGTTGGCTATTAATGCGTTTCTTAGGCAAGCTTGATAAGAAGCGTGTAGGCGAGCTATATCAAAAAGTGGCGACGGAAATTAACACTACCTTTGCGTCGTCTTACACCAAAGAATTGAGTCTTGAGGAGGCACTACAGCCTGAGAATGTAGCGCTTTATAACGCTAAAAAAACCGGTGAAAAATACCTGATTGTGCCAAACAAGGGCTAAACAGCGCAGCGTTTAAATACGGCATTTTCAGCTTAAATTTGTTCAATAATGGGGTCTGTTGATCTTTGATGTACAAACTTCGGTTTAAAGTACATCAAAGGCTACAGGCCTTTTTTGTATTCGTTATCATCCAGCTGCAAAGAAGCTGAAAATGATGCGAAGTAACCAGTAAACAGTAACCGAGATAAAGGTATTTGAGACAGCATGCCTGAAGGCCCAGAGATTCGTCGCGCTGCAGATAAAGTCGAAGCGGTGATAAAAGATATCCCCCTAGAAAAAGTAGAGTTTGGATTAGCTCAGCTAAAACCCTATGTTAAACAGCTAGAAGGCGAAAACGTCTTGCGCATGGAAACCTGTGGCAAGGCGCTAATTACCCATTTTAGTAATGGGCTCTCTATGTATTCACATAACCAACTCTACGGCGTGTGGCATACCTGTAAACGCAACAAAATGCCCGATACTACTCGTCAACTAAGGGTAGGGCTTCATACCGAAACACACAGTGCTATTTTATATAGTGCGTCTGACATTAGCATTTGGCCAACACAAACTATTCATGAACACCCTTTTTTACAAAGAGTTGGACCCGATGTACTCAACGATTTAGTGACAGAAGAGTTGGTATTAGAACGTTTACGTTCTAAAACTTTTTATAACCGCGCACTAAGCGGTTTATATCTGGACCAACGCTTTATGGCAGGTCTGGGCAACTATCTTCGCAGCGAAATATTGTTTGCAGCAGGTGTTCACCCCTCACTTAAACCCTCTCAGTTAGATGATGAGCAGCTACGCACCTTGTCACATCACACCTTAGCAATATGCAAACGCAGCTATGAAACCGGTGGCTATACCGTGTACACAGAACTACGCGAAGTGCTTGAAGCAAAAGGCGTTAACTTTGAAGGTACGCGGTTTATGGTGTTCGACAGGGAAGAGCAGCCTTGTAGAGTTTGCGCCACTCCAATAAAACGCCAAACGTATAATGGGCGGCGTCTTTATTGGTGTAGCCGGTGCCAGGCGAAGTAATCCACATCCCGGTTTTTTGATGATTAATTAATAATCTGTTTGACTTGTTTCCAATTACGATTAATTATATTCCGTAACTGGTTACGGAGTTTTGTGAAATGAAGTCATTTAATGAATTGGGGCATATTGCATTAGGTACTGCCTTACGTCAGTTAGCCGCGCAGGTGTCAAAGGATGCGGAAAATACTTATGCGAAATTTGGATTTGCGATAGAGCCAAAGTGGTTTCCAGTATTTTATGTGCTCGCGTCAAAAGGTGCTGATTCCGTCGTGAATATCGCTAAAGAGATAAATCATTCTCACGTGTCGGTGAGTAAAATCGTAAAAGAAATGAAAGCACGCGACCTAATTGAAAGCTACAGATCGAGCGACGATTCGCGGGTTACGTTGGTGGCGTTAAACGACAAAGCGAAAGCGATGGTGCCCCAAATGGAAAAGCAATGCGACGCCATAGACGCAGCCATGCGCGAGCTAAAGGAAGAAACGGGTATCGATTTATGGGAAGCGGTGAGCGTAGTTGAAAGGCACCTTCGATATCGCCCCATAAGTGCAAGAGTGGACGCTCACTCGCCTGATATCAAGGTAGTCGATTATGCGCCAAAGTATCGCGAGGCATTTAAATCGCTCAATGTTGAATGGATAAGTAAATATTGGGAATTGGAAGAGCCCGACTTTAAAGCGCTCCACGACCCTGAAGGCTACATTTTGAATCAGTCGGGTGTGATATTAATCGCGTTAGATAAGGGCGAACCCATAGGCTGCTGTGCACTTATTAAACAAGCTGACGATACGTTTGAACTTGCCAAAATGGCGGTGTCTCCCGAAGCTCAAGGTAAAGGGGTAGGGCTGCTGTTGGGTAAAAGTATTGTCGAAAGAGCGAAACTGATGGGGTTAAAGCGGCTTTATTTAGAAAGCAACTCGGTACTTAAGCCCGCGGTAAGTTTGTACGAAAAGATAGGATTTAAGCATATTAAGGGGGCGTCGTCGCCTTACGCGAGATGTGATGTGCAGATGGAGCTACAGTTAAAATAGTCTGGGCGTACGAAAGTACGCGTAAGAAAAGACAGGACTCTAACGACCTGCCCGGTGCTTTACAAGCATGAACACTAACATCACGTTTAAGCCAAATATGGCAATGCACAACGACCCAATAGTGGCATCTCTGAAGCTAAAGAATTGAGCCACGGTGCCTGCGCCAATGGTGCCTAGCATCATACCCACCCGAGTGGCGTTTGAATAAAACGCTGAAGTGAATCCAGTTAAGTCGGGCGCTTGTTGTTGGAGCAAGGTCAATCCAATACCGGCATATAAACCGTAGAACAGCGCGTTCAATATTTGAAGGGTCAATAACTCCCAACTCGACTGAGAAAAGTACACGCCAACGTAGAAGCAACAGCCGAAAATAAATGCCACTGCCATGATACCCGCAGGTGGGAAGCGTCGGGCTAATTTGGCTGCTAGCAGCATGGTAGGTATTTCAAGTGCGGCCACAACCCCCATCATTAGCCCAGGCAAATTTTCCGGTAACCCCAGTTCATTCATTACGTACAAAGGCATGGATGATAAATACATGACATTGCCCGCCATTCCGGCAAGTATGGCTAACCCCACAAGCCAAAACGGCAGTGATAGCGAGCCTTTAAGCGTTGTATTGAGTGACTGTTGATTGGCTTTTTGAGGCGGCACAATGTTCACCACAAAAAGCGTTGCAACAATCACGCATGCAATGGCCACCGAGAAGGACGCTGCGAAGCCAAAATTGGCAACCAGCGTAAATGCCAGCGGCGGACCTACTACCCAAGCGAGAGAAATGGCAGCGCGAACTTTTGAGTTAAATGCAGCTAAGTCAATGTCTTGGTTTTTTGCCCATAATCCCGAAACGGTCAACATTTGAGACACGGCTCCAGCGCCCACCGACATAAACAAGACGCCAGCGAGAAATACGTGCCAAAACTGTTTGCTAAAGATAAAGGCGACCATGGCAATGCCCACGCAAATCATGGTTAGCCCGTAAAGGCGATTTGCGTTAAAACCTTTGTCTGCCAAGTGCCCGAGGTACTGACTGATCACCAACCCTGATAGCGTAACGGACACCATATAAATACTTATATAAATAGGCTCAACGTTGATCTCATCAACGAGGAAATAGCTCATCAGTGGCGTAACAAACGACGATGTTAGGCCAGTTAATAGACTTAACAGTAAAAAAGGAAGCTGTGGAGAAAATGCGTGACGCGATGACATGAGGATACGAGCTCCGAGGGACTGTTAAACGTGGTTGACCGAAATTCGTAAAGAAAAGGTCGCAGCCCTTAATAACGAGGGCGCATTATAAGTGCTGCGTATCTCATGTCTATGACAAAGCTTTTATTAGTTATGCCGTTTTAAATACTTGGTTTACCTCATATGCTCAAGCACTGCGCGCTTTTTAAATTTAAAGAAAGCTCGCAATTTCGCTAAGCGACTTTTTTTGCATGGCGTGTGCAGGAATTGTGGCGTTATCCGCCGGATAGCCCGCAATAATAAGCATATAAGCACGCTCGTTATCAGGCCGCTGACAGACTTCGGTTAAAAAGTTCATTGGCTTTGGTGTGTGGGTCAAGGTTGCCAAACCTGCGTTGTGGAGTGAAGTAATAAGCATACCCACTGCGATACCCACCGATTCGTGCACATAGTAGTTTTGGCTTTTTTCGCCCGATTCTGTCTCTCCAAACTTTTGACTGAATACGGCAATAAGCCAAGGCGCGGTTTCCAGATAAGGTTTACTTGCGTCAGTGCCTAACGGCTTTAGGTCATCTAGCCACTGTTGCCCAGCACGCCCATTATAAAAACCGCGCTCATGCGCTTCAGCCTGTTCGCGTATTTGTTGTTTTACTTCGGGCGACTGAATAGCGGCGAAATGCCAAGGCTGATGATTCGCTCCACTAGGTGCAGTGCCAGCAGTCAAAATACAGTTTTCAATTACCGCTTTATCAACGTGCTTGTCACTAAAGTGACGAATACTGTGGCGGCGCTGCATGGTTTTCAAAAAATCTTCGCTTCGGGAAAGCATTTGCTCTTCAGGGTACTCAATAAAATCACTGAGCGGAGAATGGTCGTGAGGCTGCATTTATAATCTCGTTTTTCTGCTTTTTTACTACTCTATCGTTAGTGACGGGTTATTAAAAATAAAAACGCGCTAACTAGAGCGTGTTATTTACATCGAAATAAAAAATAGCGTAAACAAGTATGCACAATAAAAAAGCGACTCACTCAGGCAAAAGTGAATCGCTTTGGTGCAATTTGTTGGTAGTAGAAAATGCTGTTAGTGGCGTTTGAACGGCGGACGAGTGCCGCGTTTTTGCGTGTCAGTTTGCTCTTCTAGCATTTCAAGTTGGGCAACGTCATACACAGGCATCATTGTTGTCACTCTGCGATACGGTGGCTTACCGCGCATGATGACTTCTTTCACTTCTACGTATTCAATAGCTTCTTGCCCTACTGATTCCAATTGCGCTACATCGTTAACCGATAAGCTTACGATCTTGCGTTTAAATGGAGGCTTTCCTGAATAATCAACTACTTGTACATCAACCGTTTCATCAGTTGATGATGTCATAGCTTGCGCTGCGTTTGCAGAAAAACCAAGTGAAACAGCCGTAATTAATGAACTCAATACATAGCGTAATTTCATGTCGTGTCCTCTCGTTGACATACTTACCTTTCTACATTGTATGAGCGAAAAAGTTCTAAACAATGACGATTGGTGATAGGTAATTGCTATCACCTAATTGGATATAGAGAATTTGAGTAATCAAGAGGATAGAGAGCAGTTGAAAGAGAAGTTACTGCGTTGAAAACGGAGTGTTTAGCCTTGGTGCGGAATAAATGGTTTTGTGCACTATTATGGTGCTGTGGCACCGTCTGGTATTGTAGAGTTTCGGTAAAATCAATCATTTACCCTTTGGTCTTTATCTTGCTGTCAATCAACACCTATGTAAAGAGTCGACAAAGGGTGTATGTGCGGTGAGTGTAAAATCTAAAATTCCCTTATTTGTTCTGCTAACTTTTTGGTTAGCGTGCACATCTGCCGTGTCAGCGATAGAGCAAAATATTCCTCTTTCACAAAGCAAAGGCGGAACACTGTACCTAGAAGCGACCCTAGAATCGAACATAAAGGCTTCGTTTCTATTAGATACGGGTTCAAGCTTGTTAACCCTCAATCAAGCTACGTTCGATGCGCTAACAAGAAATCAAAAGCTTCTTGCCACCAGAACCTCTGCTGCCAGAATGGCAAATGGAAAGATCGTTAAAATATCTCAGTATCAATTAAACTCGGTTCGTATAGGAAATACGTGCGAAGTGGGGCCAGTGGAAGTGGCCGTGCTTCCCAAAGGGAACAATATTTTAGGTATTAATACGTTGCTTAGGGTCGCACCTTTAACTATAACACCAGACGCTGTGATTTTAGCAGGGTGTGAATAGCGTGAATGACTCACTTTTGTTTGATTAAACAGCAAAAAAAAGCGAACCCGAAGGTTCGCTTTCAAATTTTCTTTTTTTGCTGGAAGATTAAATTAATCGTCGCACTCGCTAACGTCGCCGCCCATTTGCTCTTTCATTTTTACGCAAGCTTCATAAGCTTTCTTCGCTGCGGCGTCTTTAAATTCGCCAGCTTTCTCAGCCGTTGCGTCGTATGCGTCAGAGGCCATTTTCTTGCCATCTTCGTATGCGTCTGAAGCCATCTCTTTGCCGTCATCAAAGGCATCAGAAGCCATTTCTTTACCTTCTTCGTAAGCTTCAGAGTTCGCGTCTTTGGTTTTATCCCAAGAATCTGCAGCACTTTCTTTTGCGCTGTCATAGGCGTCAGCTGTCGCTTCGCCCGCTTTTTCCATCTCTTTTTTTACTTCGCTTTTCGTCTCTTCGCTAGACTCAGTACAGCCCATTAAAGACAGTAACAGTGCTAACGCCATTGCTTTAGTTTTCATTGTGAAGCTCCTTTTGCTGGGATAGTGGCTTGTTTCAAAGCCGGTCAACATGGTGTGTTCAAATATCCATTGTAAACGTTCAAAATGCCTGCCGTTTTATTGTCATATTCGGCAAGCTGAATATTCGACGAGACCAGTCTAGCCTACTTACCTGATAAAGTGTAAGTAGACTTTATGAGGAAAAATGAAAGGTTTATAACCAAAAACAAACCTAGCTAAGATTGAACAAAGAAGTTGGATATCCTGTTCTGCAAAGCGTGATGTGGGTTACTCTTCTGGGCCTTGTGTGGTGAATATAAGATGTCGACGCATATCTTTTAACACTACGCCTTTTTTAAGCAGCGCTGCGCTTAATTTTCGCTGCCACTTCTTTAGCTCGGGCTCAGCGTTTGACACCGCTTCTTCATTTTCGAATTGAAAGCGAAGCAGTAACGAGCCGGGGAATTGGTGATACTGAACGTCAAACCAACACTGTTGCATACCATTTAACTCTTCAAGCGCTTGTGCTTCAAGGCTATCAGCTATACTAAAGACCAGTGCTTGCTGTTTGAGTTGAACGGCAGAGAGTTTTTTCATTACAAATGCTTCTCTATAGACACTTCAACGCTCTCGGTGACATCTGCACCTTCAATGGTTAGCCACATTTGCCCATCTTGAATAGTAACCTGTATTTGCATAGAGCGATGAACAGCATTGGCCAAAGTAGCGGCAAGCGACTCTGGCAAAGTAAACACCGACAAATTCTTTCTTGTTTGCAGCTTGTTTTGCTCCTTCTTCCACCACGCATCGAAGCTGTTGTCGGCGTAGGAATAAATCATCATTTGCTGGCTTTGATTGCAGCCCTTTTTGATGCGCTGTTCAGAGGGTTGGCCTAACTCAATCCACAGTTCTATTTCATCGCTAAAACTCTTTTGCCATAAATCTGGAACGTCATCGTCAGACAGTCCTTTGGTAAACTGTAGGCGTTCATGAGCATTAACAATAAACGCAACCACGCGCAACATCATTCGTTCGTCATTTTCAGAAGGGTGACGGGCAATAGTAAGGTTGTGGTCGTTATAGTAACTGCGATCCATATCCGTTATGGATATGTCAGCTTTAAAAATGGTCGCTTTAAGAGCCATGGTGTTCCTGCTTTGTTCTTAGGAGGCTTGAAGTTAACCCCGTGTGCTATGTAAAAAAGTGGCATAGCAAGTTTTGGCGCTATAGTAGCAGTAAAAAGCAAATTTCGCTGTAGGTGAGTAGCGCCCATTACAAGTATTTGTCGGTTTATTTATTGGAGTGCGAAATTTCTAGTGAAGCTTCTCGGTCATATTGGACATCGCGCAAAGCGCGGATAACCAAAAACTAAACAAACAAAAATGATAACGGAGAGGGTTGATGAAGAGACTAGTGGCTATGGCGATGTTAATGTTCGGCTGTATAGCAGGCGCATCAAATGCGTATGCTTTGGAGCGCGGCACTATTGCAGAAGATGCAGATTCAGTAACGCCGTTGCTTAATGGTCAAGTGGCGCCTAAAACAACGCTTAAAATGGCAGATGGCTCGCCGGTAAGCTTACAAGCGCTTACTATGCAAAAGCCCAGCATTGTACTTTTTTATCGCGGCGGGTGGTGCCCGTATTGTAATGAGCAGCTTGCCCAGCTTAAAGATATTGAAAAAGACTTGGTGGATATGGGCTATCAGATTTTGGCCATTTCACCTGAATCACCAGAGCGCTTGCAAGAGCAAAAGCTTGAAACAGAATTCTTGGTTACGCTTTTATCCGACGACAAACTAGAGACTATTCGTGAGTTCGGCGTTGGATTCTACCTAGATACTGTGACTGAGTTAAAGTACAAAACCTATGGCATTAACTTAACAAAAGATGAAAGTGGTAATAGTGTTTTACCAGCACCCAGCATCTTCATGCTCAATAAAAAAGGGCAGGTTTTGTTTAGCTATGTTAACCCAGACTTCAAAGTTCGTCCGTCGGCAGACTTAGTTTTAGCGGTTGCGAAAACCCTTAAAAAAGAAATGTAATGCGAATAGCCTTACCAAGGCGTTGTTCCTGGTAAGGCATGCCAAAAGAACTTTATGATATCGAGCACTACATTTCATCGTGTCTAATATTGATTCAGTTAGATTCGCACGTATTTGACTGTCATAACGAGCTGTACTTAACCATTCACCAAGTCACCCTATCTCAAACTGTAAGGAGTAAGCATTTACACTGAGATCAATGAAGTGATGTGCGTGGCTAGACGTTTAGGTTCAATATAAGTGTCGCCTTTACAGTTGTTTACGACGCTTAATAGCTGAGTAAGTAAGTGTTTATTCGCTACGTTCCGCTGACATATGGCGTGAACGGTATTGAGTTCAAGTGTACTTGCTAACGCGTACACACCTTTCAAATTGCGATTTATTAGAAGCGCGTTTAACACGCGGTTAGCGGTGTATCGACGCCACGCCATATGAAAGCTGTCGAAATCGCACGTTAAGTCAACAGTTAACGCCACACGAAGCGCCCAAGACAATGGGCGAAAGTGTAAAAGATGTTCGGTTAGTAAGAATATTTCAAGTGCATGGTCAACAAACAGTGACGGCTTTGCAGTTTCACTTAGCGCAATAATGGGGAATAGCCCTTCAGCAGCGAACATAGACTCTACGAATTCAAAGGTGTAATACCCGTTACCATGAAGAGCAAGAAGGCATGTCTCAATTTCATCGAGAAGCGTTTCATCGAGGGTATTAGCAATGTCTTGAAGCGTTAGGTTATCTAAAAACTTCTCAACGTTCGGATAGAGGGCATTAATCTCAGCCCATTTACTTTCTTTTGAATGACGTAAGGCCCTCTGATATTTAAGAACGTCGTCATGCCGTGTTAAATCGATTTGGGTGTGCAATTCGTTTCTCGAATAAATCCATCCTGCCCAAGCTATCATTGGCGAGTCCGCAAATCCAAGTGCGTGGAGCTCATTGAGCGAAGAACCTAATGAGCATACCGCTTCCACCAAGCCATGGGCTGCCTTTACATCATTCCCCATAAAATCGGGTTCTTCTTGCATATGTTCGAATGAATACACGCCATTACGCCAGCCTGCTAAATAGCAGCCTTCTATACATTTTCCGCACATGACTGTGCTCCTGTTAGTGTTTTTTGGTGATAATGAAGAGGCCTGTTGCTCTTTGGTGGTATTTAGCCTGTGTGACAAGGCGCACGCCAACGAGCAACTGGCTCGTTGCTATTGAAAGTTATGAAAAGTAATCAAGAAAAGCATCGATAGAGTGAAGTTAGATGCCTAGTACGAACTTAAAACAAATTTTGTTTCAAAAAAAGTACTGTTTTGTCCCGCTATAAAAAAGTTATTTTCTGCAAGAATGCGAGGTTTACAGCGCCAAGTGGTATAGTAGGGCTTACGCCTTAACCCATCGTATTTCCATGATAAATAAAAACTTTCCATTACTTGATTTACATCGTCATTTAGATGGCAATGTGCGTCTGCAAACCATTCTGGAGCTCGGTCAGCAATTTAACATTTGTTTGCCAGCTTATTCGTTGGAAGGCTTGCGACCGCATGTTCGAGTAATGGAGATCGCCCCCGATTTGGTGTCATTTTTAGATAAGCTTACTTGGGGCGTTAAGGTGTTAGGCAGTCTCGACGCCTGCAAACGGGTAGCGATAGAGAATGTAGAAGATGCAGCTAAGCAGGGTATTGACTACACAGAGCTGCGTTTTAGTCCTTATTTTATGGGTGAAAGTCACGGGCTACCGACACAAGGTGTGGTTGAGGCCGTAATAGACGGTGTAAAAAGCGCAACTAAAGATCACGATGTTAAAGTTAATCTCATCGGTATTTTGTCGCGTTCTTATGGCGCAAAAGTATGTCAGCATGAGCTAGATTCAATCTTGGCCTGTAAAGCGCATATAACTGCAATTGATTTGGCGGGTGATGAAAAAGGCTTTCCTGGCAACATGTTCATAGAGCACTTTACAAAAGTGCGCCGCGAAGGGCTGCCTATCACAATTCATGCAGGTGAAGCAGTAGGCCCACAGAGTATTTGGCAAGCCATTAACGACTTAGGTGCTGTGCGTATAGGACACGGCGTTAATGCTGTTAATGATGCTAAGCTAATGGACTATTTGCGCGACAACCGTATTGGTATTGAAAGCTGTTTAACCAGCAACGTATTGACGAACACGGTCACATCATTAACTGAGCACCCGTTAACCACCTTTTTGGATCACGGCATACTCGCCTGCCTGAATACCGACGACCCGGCAGTTCAAGGTGTAGAGCTAGATCACGAATTCTCCGTTGCAGCTAAGCAAGCTGGCCTTATGCCTTCTCATATTAAACAAGCGCAAGAGAATGCGCTTGCAATTGCTTTTTTAAGTGAAAGCGAAAAAGCCGCACTTAAGCGCAAAGTAAATTAATCCGAAAGATAAAAATCGTGCCGTGGTTAAACGGGCCGTAACATTATTTTGATTAATAATGCCACCGGTGGCATTATTGTCGTGATGTGAACAATTTGTTTCTTAAACGTAATAAGTTACGACTTAAATAATGGAGCTTTTATGCTGCGCTTTATACCTGATGTTGACCGTTCTATGAGTAGCTACCCCAGCCGTTTCACACACCGCCGGGCTTTGGGATGGGTGGCGTTTATTGTGACCCTTCTAACTTGTTCCTATGCGTCGGCATCTACTGACGAAGACTGGGAAATTGCTGAACAGATTGTAAATCAGATCCAGCTGCCCACTATTCCAAACGAAAAATTTGTGGTTGATGTGAGTGATACTTCACTAAGTGCAGCGCGAGCGCCAATTCAAAGTGTAATTGACAAGGCTTCGGCTAGCGGCGGCGGTATTGTTGTTGTGCCCAAAGGAACATGGCAAGTAGACGGTCCTATTCGTCTTAAAAGCAAAGTGAACTTGCACCTAGAGGAAGGCGCTACTCTGCTGTTTTCCGGCGACCCTTCGCACTACCTACCGGTGGTTAAAACCCGTTGGGAGGGTACTGAGGTATTTACCTATTCACCGCTAATTTATGCGCTAAATGTGGAAGATGTGGCAATTACAGGTAAAGGTACTATCGACGGAAATGCCCAATCGGCGTTCATTGGCTGGTATGAGAAACAAAATACAGATATGCATGCGCTTCGTAAAATGGGGTTTGATGGCGTTCCAGTAGAGAAGCGTCAGTTCGGAGAAGGGCATTACTTGCGCCCTCCGCTTATTCAGTTTTTCCACGCCAAGCGTGTGCTGCTTGAAGATTATACGGCCCTGAACTCACCGTTTTGGGTTAATCACTTAGTTTATACTTCTCATGCTACGGTAAGACGAGTGAAGGTAGAAAGTCACCTGTACAACAACGATGGGTTAGACATTGAGTCGAGCCAGTATGTGCTTGCTGAAGATAATCACTTTAGAACCGGTGATGACGGTATCGTTATTAAGTCTGGTAGAGACGCCGACGGTCGAAATATAGGTATACCTAGCAAAGACATTGTTGCGCGAAACAATGATTTAGGCGGGGAAGACGGCATTGGTCTTGGTTCGGAAATGTCTGGCGGCATTAAGCGCGTATTTTTCGAGAACAATGTCTTGCATGAGGGAGACTCAGCATATCGTTTTAAAAGCAACTTAGACAGAGGCGGGCGCGTAGAAATGGTTCGAATTAGAGGCAGTAAAGTGGCTTCGTTTAAGCACTTATTCTGGTTCCAGCTAAACTACCCCAGTAATTTACATGGTAATTTCCCGGCTACCTATACCGACATTATTATTGAAGATTTAACGGTAGAAAATGTGGGAACGGTTTTGGAAATTCACGCTCCGGACGCAGCCCCTGTGCACAACGTTAAATTCAAAGACATTAAAATTAAGGAAGCAGAAGAAATTCTTGTCCTAGAAAATGCCGACGATATTAGCTTTGAAAATGTCAGCATAGGTGAGCAAATCTGGAACGGCACGTTTTCTTCGCTGCACATAGAATCTATTACTCGCTAGAAAACAGGTTAAACGCGATAGGTTGTTCGCATTGGTCCTTTATTTTCGCCGTAACAAGCGGCTAATTAATTGTAGGCGAACCTATTTAGGTTCGCTGGCTTTCAGTTTCGACCAGCTCAACAACAAGGCGTAAATTACTTTGTGTTGATACCGCATTAAATGGGTAGCAGGTAACTAAGTAGAGCTGCTGCCCATTTACATCTACTTTCATTGCCGAGGCGGCATCGACTATCGTCTTCGATACAACCCGATAGGTTACCCACTGTGAGTTCGGCAACTGCAATTGCATAATATCTCTGGCTCTCACCTTCTTTAAGAACGTGAAGTGAGTATCTCTATGCCCGCCAATCACACTACCACCCTGTCCGAGTGGGGGCGAGCCGGTGTGGTGTCCAGGGCCAAATGCAAGGGCGTTTCCCTGTGCGCCTTCTAGTACATACAGCTGCGTTTCGCTTTTGGCATGAACCAGCTTGCCTACTGGCCAGGTATCAGACCAACGCCAAGGCTTCTGGTTAGCACCAGTGGTTAGCGTTTCTTCCCACGAAGATTGAATTAAATATTGCGCGAGCTCAGCTTTCAGTAATATCCAGCCAGCTTTGCCAAAGCTGGCTGTGGCGATCAAGACTAAGATGATAGTAAAAGAGTATTTAATCATTGTTTGTCCAAGCAATATTCAGTCAAAAAATAAAGAAATGAGCTTAAGGTGCTAATCTCGTCCCCCTTTGTTTCGCAAGAAGGCGACGCTGTGAAAAAGCGATAATAAAAGCATGGCAATCATGCCTAATACGACATGTTCAGATACACCCGCTGCGGTTTGGGGGTAACTGATTTGTCTGAATTGCGTTCCCTGTGGCATTAGGTTTCTTACGTTTTCGGTGGAAGACGGTATGCGCTGTGTATTTGCTATTTTTTCTTCAATAGCAACGAAGCTGGTGAACTCTGTTATAAGTTTATGGGGCAGGGCTACAGCAAGAATGTCCTGTTTTACTTCATCTACATTTCGCCCTAACGCTTTTTCATCCATTAACGCCGCCACTTTCTTTCTTGCCCAAGCAGTCGCTACGCCAAGGTGTTGAGTAGAACCTGTCGACGTTGGCGATATTGCTATCGAACGGGTCCACTCGCGAGTAGTGCCCTGCTTGTCTACAAGTGCGCCTTGAAGGGCCATTTTTCCGCTTGTACCGGCGTTATGAGGCAGTTTCACATTCAAAAGTAAAGGAACTCCCGCGTATAAATCAGGGATCTTAGAAGGGTAAATCTCTGCTGACTGTGCATAGCCAGCTGGTAGAGTGAGGCTTAAATCACTCAACACAGGGCTTTCTAATTTATAAAGCAAGCTATCCATTTGCTGTTTAATATCTGCCGTATTGCTAACAAATACATAGCTTCCGCGACCAAACTGAGCGGCTCGGGTCATAAAATAGCTATTAGGCGCGCTGCCTATGCCTACTGTAAAAAGGCGCGCATCACCCAGTTCGTTCTTTATTTGCGAGAACAATGCAGCTTCATTGCCTACCGCACCATCGGTAATAAAGACAACTTGTTTTATAAAATCTTTAGTTGTCGTGCGCTTAAGTGCGGCATTAAGCGCTGGCGCCATTTCAGTGCCGCCCCCTGCATTGAGGTGCTTTACAAAATCCCTCGCATATTGCTTGTTTCGTGTTGTTCCCTCTACGGAGGTTTCAAACAAACGCGTGGTGTCATTGTTGAATGCAACAACATTAAATCGGTCTTTCTCACTCAAGCGGTCTATCGCTAATTGTAAACTCTCTTTTGCGTCGACAATCGGGCGACCTCCCATAGAGCCTGACGTGTCGATAACGAAGGTGATATCGCGATCAAAATCCTGTAAATCTTGGCTCTTCACTTGTGGCGGCATTAGCATAACAAGGGCGTAGTCATGTTGACCTTTCGATTCAGTGAAAATAGCTGCTTGTGGTGCACTAGAGGGCGAGGGCTGCCACTCTAGCCAAATGTCTCGGTCCATTTTGATATTGCTTTGATTAAAGGTGACAAGATAATTACCTGTGGATTCTGACCAATTCACACGATGATTTCTGCTAGTGACGCTATTAAGCGTTAAACCGGTATTTAGTGTTGCGTTGAACGTAAGTTGCGGGCCTTCATTGCCTTCTCTCATATAAGGCGTGATAGCTCTGGCATCGGGTACCTGATCTGTGGGTTCTCCCCAACCTGTACCTGATATTTCAGCCTCTATATTCTCGTTAAACTGATTTAGCAGAATGCCGGGCGAATAGCGAGGAGTGAGCGTAGTAGGCAAGTGAAAAGTAAATTTTCCATCGCGGTAGTCTACCTGTTGGACATACTGAAGTGTCACCGTTATTTCCTCACCCGGCGCTATATTCGCGACCTGCTGGGTGAATAAATTTGGGCGTTGTTGCTTTGTTAAACTGGCTTTCTTACCCGCTTTTTTGGCCGCTTCAAATGCTTCTTTCGCTTCTGCCTTCGGCTTAATTTGCCCCCGGATTATTCTGTCTCCTATACGCATTTCCATACTGTTAATCGCCGCGTTTTCATTAAGCGGAAAGGTGTAAACGGCATGCTTCCATTCATTACTGGTGTTAGTGAATTTTTGAGAATAGGTAACGTGCGCAATCATGCCATTCACCTGTAAATCCACGTCAGTTGAATGCAAAAGAGCGGGGGAAGACTCACCGTCTACGCTTTGCAGCATCAATTCGCCAGACTCAGCGCGACTTAGCGGGCTAACTACTACACCAAGCAAAAAGCACAGGAAGGAAGTAAGGATAAGCAACCTGTGATTACGCGGCTTGGCTGCATGGTGCCGTTCCCTAAATAAAGGTTTGTAAGTATTGGCAGGCATTAAATAATCCCGCTTGGGTGTTTTGGAAAATAGCATCAGGTAAGCTCGCTTTAGTATCGATACTTACCATTAAACGCCCTGAATAGGGCGAATTGTGAACAGAGATTATGGCAATCTAATGGGCAATAGTGGCGAGTGTGTTACTCGCCTGCCATGGCGCGCCCTTTGGTTTTAACACTGGCTATCAGCATATAAATACTGGTAGCAAGTAAGCACGCAAATAAGTAGCCCATCAACCCTTGAGGGCCTACTAAAAAGTTATCGGCAATGAGTGGGCCTACTACTGAACCCACGCTGTAGCTGAAAAGCATGACCTGTGTGGCGCATACAATGAAGCTAGCATCGAGTTTGTCGCAGGCGAGATTTATTGCCACTGGGTATAGGGCAAATATTGCCATACCTAATAGAAACAGACCCGCTCCCAAAGCGTATATACCACTAACCGCTGCGGTTAATGTTATGGCGGCGACACCCAGTAAACAAAATAGTGCCATGAGTAACGTGCGGCCTAAGTACTTGGATAACGCAGGAATTAAAGGTTGAACTGCCATAGCGCCTAAAATAATTAAGGCCATTAAGCTACCCAAATCGTCATGAGCAATGCCGCGGTTTAATAGTTCAAGGGGCATTAAGCCGTAGATGGCACCTAGGGTTAAGCCTGACACTATGCAACCAATAATTGCGGCATGATTTAGTTTCGATATTTGCTTTAGCGACAGTGGCGTACTGTGGGAAGATTCAGGCTGTTCGCTCTTTGCAAACAAAAGTACGCCAATGGCTAAAATCAACATGGTGAAAATGGCAGCAAAAGGAAGCATGCCGCCTACGCCAATAGCGCCAATACCTAACTGACCTAAAGAACTTCCCCCGTAAAGTGCGCCCATGTATAAGCCTAAACGTTTGGCTCTATCGGCTTCGTCGCCGTGTAAAAGCCACGACTCTACGATAACAAATACACCCGCTACAGCAACGCCAGCCACTAACCGAGCCACAAGCCAAACTGCGGTGTGAGCAAACAAAGGCATTACTACAATAGTTAGCAATAATACGCCTAAACACAGTGCAAAACCGTGCTTGTACCCAATGCGGGTGACCAGCGGTTCAATGCTAAGGGCACCTACAAGTAATCCTGCGTAAAAGCTGCTAGCCAGCCAACTGGCGATAGCCGTGTCTAGGTTGTAATGGCTGAGCATTAGTGGGATCAGACTCATCAAATAGCCAGACGCAACTGCGTAAATACCCAGCGCAATAACGGGAACAGAAACCCGCGCTTTGGCTGGCGGGATAAGGGTGTTGTCCAAGGTAATGCCTTACATTAAAGGAAAGAGAAGATAATTTCGCGGCGCGAATATGAGGCAAATTCTGATATAGGTAAAATGAAAAGAAATGCTCGTAAAGATGCTAAAAATTGATGGTGAGGAAGGCGCTGCTAGATAGTGCATGCGCCTCAGATAGTTTAAGCATTAGCGCCTTAAATCATCCGGTGTATGATCTGCCACAAATGCGTTTCTTTCGCCCATAGGTTTATCTTCTCCTACCGTACTGTCCGCGGAGGTTTGTAGCTCTATCGACGAGTTCACCTCTGCACCGATTAGAATGATATAGGCGGTTAAATACAACCACATAAGCAAAATAATAATGCCCCCAACGGAGCCGTAGGTTTTGTTGTAGCTTCCAAATTCATTGAGGTATATCGAAAAACCATACGAGGCTACCACCCATAATAAGGTGGCAAAAACTGACCCCGGCGTCACCCAACGCCACTGGGCTTCTCTTCGATGAGGGGCATATCGATATAGGGCTGAAAGCGCAATATTAAATAGGGCCAGCATAACTGGCCAAGTCACCCACATGGCTTGCTCGGTACTAAGGGCATTTGACGTCATCCAGTTTATTGCTTCGGGTAAAATGGTGATGCAGGCGAGGGACACAATTACGGTAAGGATCATAAATATGGTGCACGTAATGCGCGCTAGAATACCTTTGAAAAAGCCTCTTCCTTCCGCCTCGCTATAGGTAATGTTGCATGCTTTTATCAGTGCGTTGGCGCCTTTGCTACTGCTCCACAGTGACAAGAGCAGAGTAAATAAAAAACTCCAGCCTAATGCAGTATTCGACTTCTCGGTTAAATTTTTAAGCTGTTCTTCAATGATGTAGCGACTGTCATTTGGCACCACATTTACCAGCAATGCCATGTGGCGTTGCAGTTCGTCGGGTGATACAACAAGCCCATACAAGGCAATGGTTGCCCCTAGTAAGGGGAAGATAGCCAGCAAGCAGTAAAAGGCAACCCCAGCGGAGATAAGAGGAATGTTATCTTTTTGCAGGCTAGTGAAAATACGCTTTGAAATACTCCACCAACTTTTCAAAGAAAGCTCGAATGCAGATTTAGCGTGGTTGAAACGTTCCTTGCTCATGTGTCCTCATGTTTTGCCTAATCGATAGAACTCTTAAAGCTTGATACATGAAAACTTCGCTGTCGGCTTACATCAACTTAAAAAAAAGGAGCGAGAAAGAAGCTCTGTAAATCGTTCACAAAATCTGAATATGTGCGTGACTATTGGTGTTGGTGAGATTTCTTTTTTTTGTATTTATTTTCATAAAATCAATGGTTTGCTTTGTTCTTTGGGAATGGTTTGCAATTTGCACCTTCAATAGCATCTTAGCTAGATAGTAAGAGCTAGGTTATGCCATGCACAAACTAACGCGTTCACCTGATGTGATTTGCTAATGGTGGTAGGCGGACAGTTATTCCTGTCGTGTGGCGACCCCTGTTTTTACTAGCTTTACATTTCGTCTTTCAGAAGGAGAGAACACTATGAGCAACACCCAAAACCTTAAAGGCAAAAAAATCGCTATTTTGGCAACCAATGGTTTTGAGCAAAGCGAGTTGATTCAACCAAGAGACAAGTTTATTGAGCAAGGTGCTGAAGTTGATGTGCTATCTATTGATGATCAGTCCACGATCAAAGCATGGGACGAAGACAACTGGGGGAAAGAAATTAGCGTTGATAAACAAGTTACGTCAGTAAACCCTGAAGATTACGATGCCCTTGTGCTACCCGGCGGTCAAATCAATCCCGATGTGCTGCGTACCAATGAAGATGCTATTGCCTTCATCAAAAGTGCAAACAGCGCGGCAAGTATTAAAGCTATAGGTGCTATCTGTCATGGTCCATGGTTGCTGGTGGAGTCTGGGTTAGCGAAAGGTGCAACACTCACCTCGTTTCCTAGTATCCAAACAGATCTCAAAAATGCTGGTGCGACCTGGGTTGATGAAGAAGTGGTGACCCACTCAAAACTAGTCACTAGTAGAAACCCAGATGATATTCCAGCTTTCGTAAGCAAAATTAGTGAATTGGTTGCCCAGTAAAAAGGAGGAAGTGTATGTCCACCTCAGCTACAAATGAAAAGGTTATCGCGATAACGGGTGCCTCCAGCGGCATTGGTGAAGAAACGGCGAAGCAACTGGTAAATAACGGTTTTAACGTTGCCCTCTTAGCGAGAAGTGAGGACAAACTGCGTGCCTTAGTTGAAGAGCTTGGCAATGATAATGCATTTGCTGTAAAAGCTGACGTAAGCGACTTTAATGAAGTAAACAAGGCGTTTAAACAGGTAAGCGAACATTTCGGTCGCATTGACGGCATTTTCGCCAATGCCGGGCGTGGCGCGAAAGCCGCCGGCATTGAAAAGGGGGACGTAGATGACTGGGATGGCATGCTGGGCGCAAACGTAAATGGACTGCTTTATACTGCAAAAGCTGGATTGCCGTACCTGCGCGATACGCAAGGCCACTTCATTATTACGTCTTCGGTCGCCGGTCGAATAGCCCTGAAAGGCTCTGTATATGGGGCAAGTAAGTGGTTCGCTTATGGTTTCGGTCAGAACCTCGCCGAAGAAATGCGCGAGTGGGGCGGCCGCTGTACAACTATCTGCCCTGGCATGGTGAATACGCCATTTTTCGATGAGCCTAAGGAAGATAAACTTCAGCCAGCGGATATTGCAAAATCGGTATTATTTGCCCTAAGCGCAGAAGAGTCAGCCTGCGTTCGCGAGGTTTATGTTATGCCGGCGAAGTAAACGAACTAACCACGGGTAAGAGATAATTTATTCAAGCAAAGGGCAAGGTTAGTCACTGCCCTTTTTTGTTTGCCTGTCCCTTACTTTTAACCTGCCTTATTAATTTCATGAAGCTATTCAAATTAGCCAAATAAAGTATTTTCCCCTTCCTGTTACCCCTAATCTAGGTGTGTAGATAAGCGCTAGTTGAGTGAGATAGGCGATTGCAAACTCCTCATTGAAATGGCTTTCACAAAGGGCCCGCGGCGCAATAACAATAACAGGAGAGTAAGATGTCTAACGAATTTACGGGTAAGACCGCTATTATTTCTGGCGCCGCTGGCGGCATAGGGTTAGCGCTGGCAGAGGCATTGGCAAGGCAGGGTATGAATATCGTCATGGGCGATATTGATAATGCTGCATTAACCGAATCGGGTAACGACTTACGAGAGAAAGGTTTCGATGTATTGACTTGCGCCCTTGATGTTACCGATTACGCTCAGTGGGAAGATATTGTAGCTAACGCCAAAGAGAAGTTTGGCAAGGTTCATATGGTCATCAATAATGCTGGTGTTGGCGGTACGCCGGGGAAAGTCGAAGATTCGGAGCATGAGACCTGGCGCTGGGTAATGGACGTCAACGTTATGGGCGTACTCTATGGCGCACAAGCATGCGTGCCAGCTATTAAAGAGCACGGCGAAGGAGGTTGGGTGCTAAACGTGGCGTCGATGGCAGGAATGATGGGCATGCCATATGCGGCGGCCTATTGCGCATCAAAGGCTGCGGTTGTCTCTATGACGGAAAGCTGGGTACCAGAACTGAAACCTTTTGGAATCCATACTTCTGTATTGTGTCCAGCATTCGTGAAAACCCGCATTCACGAGTCGTATAGAAATAGGCAGCAAAAATACGCAGTAGCCGCTGAGAAACGCATTGATAAAGAAAAGCTTAAAGCAGGAGCTCAAGCGGCCACTAAAGCAGTAGAGTCGGGAATCGATGCATCTGTGCTAGCTGAGCGCGTGATAGAGGCGCTTCAGTCAGAGCAAACTTATATTTATACACACCCGAATTATAGAAAGGTTACTACGGCGCGCTTTGGCGCGATTGATAGCGCCTTTGTCGATGCTGAGCAGAGTCAGGCTGTTGGTCATCTTATTGATGATGAAATCGTGACTTTTTAGTTCATTCGTGGCTACGGTTTACGTATAAACACACGAAAGTGCCCTGAATTTTGTCTTCCAAAAGCCGTTATATAACGGCTTTTGGTGTTGTGAGAGTCTGAAGGTCAATGACGCGGTCACAGACTTTTTCTAGCTGTGTTCTATCGTGACTGATAAAGAGCACCGTACAATTTTCTTCTCTGCATTGATCGACAAGTAAGTGAGTAATTGCCTTACTTGTAATGGGGTCGAGCCTAGATGTTGGCTCGTCAGCTATAAGTAGCTTGGGTCTTAGTAGCAGCGCGCGCAGCAATGCAATGCGTTGAAGCTCACCTCCACTTACCTCAGAGGCGCTGCGCTCAAACAATCGCTGGTTAAGGCCTAGTTGAGATGAAAGTAAATCAGCACGCTTTTTAGACACCTTGTGAAGCTTTATTACGTCATCAATCAATGATTTAAGCGTAGTGTGATCGGCAAATGAACTGGGGGGATCTTGATATAGCTTTAGGGTTTGATAACGGTGTAAAAGCGTATGAAACGCAATATTGCCTTGATAGGGTAGGAGCCCAAGTAGAGCATCACCTAGAGACGTTTTTCCACTGCCGCTATCACCACAAAGCCCGACAATTTCGCCTTCCCCTAAAGAAAAACTAAGGCCAGTAAATAGTGTACGGTTACCTCTCATAATTGTGAGGTCATTCACCGATACCAGCGGTGCAATCCTATGCGTTTTTTTTGTTGTAGCCGTCCAGTGTTGCGGAGCCGACGCAATAAGGGTTTTGGTATAGTTTGAAGACGGGGAGGACAGTATCTTGCGGGTATCACCTGTTTCAACCAGTTTCCCGTTTTTAAGCACCATACATTTACCACCCAGTGCCTCTGCCACTGAAACATCGTGTGTAATAGTAAGTAGCGTACCGTCGTTAGCTTTTTGCTTTAGTTGCTCAACAATATGATGTTTGCGTCCGGCATCTAGCCCTTTTGTGGGTTCGTCGGCTAGAAATAAAGGTGCATTAGTCGCTGATGCACAGGCAAAAGCGACACGCTGTGCCATTCCACCGGAAAGTTGAGAAGGGACCTTATCACTGTCGTCTTTAAGAGCCAGGTTGTCTAGCTGTGTCTTCGCACTCTTTTGTGCTTCGCGAGCACCGTTACCCAATGTAAACCGAAAAACTTCGGCGACTTGCTGGCGAATTTTCATCATTGGGCTTAGAGAATGCCATGGCTCTTGCGGCAGCATAACAATGTCTCGCCCCCACAATTGTTCACATTCACGTCGGTTCGCACGAAGCATATCTACACCGTTTACCAGAACATTTCCCGTAACCCTCAGTGCAGGTGGTAAGTCGCCCATAATTGCTTGCGCTAGCAGACTTTTACCTGCCCCGGTTTCACCCAATATAGTCAGTGTCTCGCCTTGTTCAAGGTTAAGGGATAGATCCTCTACAATAATGGTGTCTTGCGCGTAAATTGATAAGTGTTCAATAGCAATGTACTGGCTCACAGTTTGCGCTCCAATGCATCACTCTTTGATAGTCTACTGCTGCTGTCAAAAATGAACTTATTTAAACGAGGTGTTTTGTCACTCTTCGCAGAAAGTAAGTGAAAGCCCAGTACGAGAACGAATAGGGTGGAAATAGGTTGTGCGAGCAGCCAAGGTGCTTCGTGATAGTATGGAAAAAGCTCAACTATCATCAGCCCGAGCTCAGGGCTGGGTGGTTTTAAACCAACATAAACGAAGCCCACCGATGCCATGGCGATAATTGAGGAGGAGGCACCAAAAGCAGCAAGTGATAACACGTCTTGTCGAATGGCGGGCCATATATGCTTACTAAATAAATAGCGTTTTGGAAAACCCATTAGCGCAGAGTTTTCCAGTGCAGGGCCTGTCACTACTGGTAGAGTGATAGCACGTACCAGCCTGAAGTACTCGACGGCCAGTACTAAGGAAATGGCTAAATACAGCATAATGAAAGAGCCTGGTACTAGCGCCGCGAAAAGAAGAATAAGTACCAGTCCGGGGAGCGCCAATATTGTATTGGCAATGAAATTCAACGTCGTATCTACCCAACCTCTACACCACGCTGCAATTACGCCCGTTAGCACGCCAATGATTGATGAACTTAGTACACACAGTGCAGCGAGAGAAAGTGATATGCGCAGACCCTCTGAGATTCTGGCTAACATGTCGCGTCCGAACTGATCTGTACCTAACCAATGTTGCGCACTTGGGGCTTCGAGCACTTGCTTTAAATTTTGTTGATTACCGTTTGTTCCCAATAGAACAGGCTCGCCCAACGCAAGTAATAAGAGCAGCATCAAAAGTGAAAAGCCAATCACTTTTTCAACAGGTAAGGCGGGTGTCTTCATTGGCTATACCCTCGATTCTCTCTCACCCTTGGGTCGAGTGCATACTGACTTAAATCGACTAGTGTGTTGACCAATACGAATAAAATGCCCATCAGCAAAGCTGTGCCTTGCAACATAGTGATGTCGCGGGCAAAGACAGCATGGGAAAGTCCGTGTCCTATGCCGGGCCAAGCAAAAAGGCTTTCAATCATAATTACGCCTTCAATTAACCCGATAAGCTGTATGCCCATGAAGGCTAGAGCAGGTATTACAATGTTAGGTAGCGCATGGCACCTAAACGCCTCTAGAGCGCTTAACCCTTTTATCTTGGCGAAATGGAAGTAACCCGATTGAACCGCATTAACAGTACTATTGCGAATTACGCGGTTTGATATAGCCGCCAGGCTTAACCCTAAGGTCATTACAGGTAATATGGTATAGACAAAGCCTGAAGAGCCCGCAACCGGTAGCCAGTTGAGCTCTAGTGCAAAAATAAAGATGAGAATTAGCCCCAAGCAAAAGACCGGTTGAGAGCGCACGAACGTGGAAAATACTAATGCTGTTTTATCAAAAAGAGAAGCACGGCTTTTAGGAGTATTTTCACTTTTTCGAGCGCTTCTGATGCCGCTATAAATTCCCAGAGGAAACGCAATTAATGCGGATACCAGAATAGCGAGTCCAGCGAGAACAAGGGTGTAAGAAAGCTGATTTTGTAGCTCAACAACAATGGGGGCCCCCGTGACCAAGCTATTGCCTAATTCCAGTGAGGCTAAATCAGTCATCCAGCTTACGTACTGTTCGAAAGCGCTTCTGTGCAGACCAAGTTCTTCTGCTACGGCGTTAGCGGCACTTGTGCTTACCGCATCGTCACCGTAGCGGCCAGCCGCTATTTTGTAAGCCATATCTCCAGGTAGTGAACGGGTTATAATAAATGTGAGTGTGCCTACACTCCACGCCATCAGTACAGCTTGAAGCAGCCGTTGAAGTAGGATTTTTCTCATTATTATGGGGCTATTCTCATTTGAGATACGCGAAAAGAACGCTCGTAAGGGTCGAAGCTGAAGTTTCTTAGTCGGCTAGAAGTCGCCGTTTGCTGCACATAGTACATAACGGGGATAAGAGGAACGTCTTGCTGAACTTCTTGCATAATTGATGATATCAACGATTTGTAAGCGTGTTCATCCGTGGTGTGACTCAAGGTCTTTAAATCGCTAAACACTTTTTCATTTTGCCAGTTCATTGGCCCCCAATCGCCGCCTTCTTTTGAAGAAAAGTCAGCCAGCATTATACCGAGAGGGTCTGGAATGTTAGCAAAGTTACGCGCCATAAGTGCAGTTTCTAATGTACCATCAGCATGCCCTGAAGGAATGGCACTTACATTTTCCATATGGACAGAGAGCTTCACTCCAATGCTAGCCCACTGATCTTGAATTGCCGTGGCAATGGTAATGAGTTCTGGGCGATTGGCATAGGTAATCATATCCAGCGTTAAAGGTGAGCCATCTTTGTAGCGCACGCCATCCTCACTTACTAACCATCCCGCGTCGGTTAGCAGCTGTGCCGCTTTTTTCCTATTTAATAATAAGTCACCATTTTCAACGCTATTTTTAATTGTTGGATTATTGTCAGCGTCACCCATTGAAATAGTATTGGTAGCATTATCTGTGGCAGTAGAACGAATATGCCAGTCTCGAATATTTGGGCCAAATAGCTGATCAGCAGAGATATTCGATATACGCATTACGCCAGATGCAATGCCTTTTCTGTCAATCGCTAAACTCAATGCTTGCCTTACTTTTACATCTGAGAGGATAGGATGGCCGCTATTTAACTTAACTAGAGTGGTGCGAGGGATCCTGTCGCTAAACACGTTTACGTTAGAGTCAGTGCGCAACATGCTAACCGCGGCAGGGTCGAGGTTGTACACAATATCTGCTTGCCCCGTTCGTACCATAAGCGCCCGCGTTTCAGAGCGGTGACCCGTTACGTACTCAACGTTTTCAATAACAGCGGGCTCGCCCCAATAATTGTCAAAGCGCGTGGTTGTAATATTGTGGGGTGGTTCAAAGTGCGTAATCTGATAGGGGCCTGTACCTATTAAGGTTTTAATTCGATTGAACTTGCCGAAGGTAGCAGGTGCCACGATCGCAGTTGCATAATTACTTAACAGGGAAGGGAAGGGACGGTAACTTTGGTTCAAGGTGAACTTGATAGAATATTCTGATACCACCTCCATGTTGGCGATCATATCTTTTGAAAATGGCGTTGGTTTACCAAACGCGACCGAAAGGCTTTTGTAGACGGCGTCGGCGGTCATTAATGTGCCGTCATGAAAATACACATCAGGACGTAAATTAAATGTCCAAACAGTAAAGTCCTCATCATTTGACCATGAGCTAGCAAGTCCTGGGATAAGCTGACCTTGGTTGCCCACGTCTATGAGAGTTTCCAGAATTTGCATTCGTGTAAACATGTAGCCGGTACTTGCCGGATCGTTATTGACTGGTTCAAAAGGACCACTGATCAGAATTTTGTTTGTAGGTTGTGAAGGTGTGCAGGCACTAAGTAGAACGCTGGCAACGACGAGTAAAATTGTTAGATGTCTAATCCGCATATTATTTTTATGTATTCCCTTCGAGCCTTTAAGCTTTTTCGTGTCTATTTGAATCCTGTGAATCAGTATCAGTATTCTTAGGCTGACGCCCTGAATAGTAAAACAAAGATCCAGATTGGATAATATACGATTTGTTGAATAAATGTACAGGTTGAGTCGGTAGGGCTAAACTGCTTTTTGAAAAAATGCACTGGCTAATGACCATCAAGATATTAAGTAATGTTAAGTCGGTGCACAATATTTTCAACTTTTGTAATGGGCAGTTGGTCGTATGTTACATTGTAACTTTAAGCATTTATTAGTAATGCTATAGAGTGATAGTACTACAAATTAAAAAAGGGTTTTGAGCCCTATCAAACACACTGGATAACAATAATGAAAAAGCTTCTTAATGTGAAGCGGCCTTGTTAGGCCGCTTTTTTTGCTTAGTTTTTACCTGCGATTATTTTATCCATGGTAATGGGGAAGTCTCGTACTCTCACTTTGCATGCATCATAAATTGCGTTAGCGATGGCGGCGCCTGCTCCAGTAATGCCTAGTTCACCAATACCTTTTGCACCCACTGGCGATGCGGCATAATCTGCCTCTTGTAAGAAATCCAGGCTAACTTC
The DNA here is from genome assembly GCF_041414725.1 of Alteromonas sp. DY56-G5. Taxonomy (NCBI): domain Bacteria; kingdom Pseudomonadati; phylum Pseudomonadota; class Gammaproteobacteria; order Alteromonadales; family Alteromonadaceae; genus Alteromonas; species Alteromonas sp. DY56-G5. The sequence goes on from NZ_JANHZQ010000035.1 coordinate 26,968, forward strand.
GGCAATGTCCCGATTGACTGCCACATGATATTCACCAAAATCTGGATTTACAAAGCTTGCCGTGTCTCTATGGTGATGGATCCCTTCAGTAAGTGCGTAGCCAGCACCCCATACCATTCCCCCTTTTATTTGAGATGCAGCTGTTTTCATATTCAAGATTTGCCCTGCGCTGAACATACCGTATTGGCGAAGTAGCCTAACTTCACCCGTGTATTCATCTACCTCTACTTCCGCGAAATGAGCGCCACATGAATACTGCTCATCATCGCTGGTGTCATCTTCGGATACGCTACCGGTTGCTGATATGGGGAATTCGCTGTCGGACATAAAGTTGGCGAGTAATATCGGACTACTTACTTCATCATCATTACCTTGTGCAATCGAGACTAACTTTATTTGCCCATTTGAAATTTGTAGTTCAGCTTGGCTAAGAGCTGGGGGAAGTGAGTTTTTAATATTCGCAATAAGCGCTTCACAGGCTTTTTTAACCGCCGAACCAGAGCTTGCTGCGCCAAATGAGCCACCTGAACCACATGAAGCAGGGTAGCGGCTATCACCGAGTTTTACTGTGACATTGTCTACCGATGTATTTAAAGTATCGGCGGCAATTTGTGTGAGAATTGTGTAGGTGCCTGTACCAATATCTGTCATATCAGTGCGAACCGTTACCTCACCGGTAGCACTCAATTCCACTTCAGCTGAACTTTCCACCAGCACATTCATACGCATAGCACTCGCTACCCCATGGCCGATTTGTTTACCCGGTGTGGGCTGTGTTTTATGCTGCCACTTGAAGTTTTGCGCGCCTTGACGAAGGCACTCACCTAAGTTGTGGGTGGTAAATCGCGTGCCTTTCATAGGGTGAACTACCGGCAGATTTTTTATGCGAAATGTGAGCGGGTCGACACCAGCTTCGTGGGCAAGTTCATCAATGGCCGATTCAAAAGCAAGGGAACCAATGGCGTCTCCAGGAGAACGGGTAGAGTCGATAAGCGGCAGGTCTACGTCTTTGACCCTATGGGTACTTTCAATAAACTGAGATTTATAGGTAACCCGTGCGCCGGCACCTGTTGCTTCGGCAAACTCATAGCCCTTGGCTTTTGGCATAGCGCTTTTGTGCTGTACGCTTAACAGTGCATGATCATCACCAGAAGCAAGGCTAATTTTCTGTATGCTGTGCCCTCTATGCGGGGTGTTATAAAAGACCTGTCGCCTGCTTAACACCACTTTTACAGCCCGCTCTAAATACCTTGCCCCTATACAAGCAAGTGTTGCATCGTAATGAAGACCTAGCTTAGAGCCAAACCCGCCACCCACAAAGGGGCTCTGCACTACGATGTCTGCTGCGTCCATTTCAAGCGTAATCGCAAGCGCCTCAACAGCCGTCGCTATAATCTGAACGCTACAATAGACCTCAAGCTTTCCATCTTTAAAGTCGGCAACCGTGGCATGAGGCTCCATAGCGGCAGAGATTTGGCTTGGTGTAGTATAAGTTTCGTTAATGCTTGCTTGAATATCACTTTGCTGCGGTTTATCACCGCTAGACGCATCTGCCTCAAACCCACCATCTAGCGACGCGGGTTTTTGCGTTGCATCATCGAATTCTGTCAGCAAATCTGGTATTTCACCGTCTATGGTGAAGCTTACTAGACTTGCGGCATAGCGTGCTTGCTCCAACGTCTCAGCAATAACTAGAGCGACCGGTGCACCGAAATGACGAATGTGAGGTTCGTTAAGTACGGCGCGACTTTGAGTAAACCGACTTTCATCCGCAGGCTTGCTAAATGGCTTAAGAGTACCTGCATTTTTATACGTGATAACTGCATGTACGCCTTCGGCCTGTTCCGCTTGCTCTGTATTAAGGGATGTGATTTTACCTACGGCAGTATCACTTGATACAACCCAGCCTATCAAAGGAGTGCGATCGCTCACATGCTCCCCAGCGTAACTTGCTTGACCTGACACCTTTGCTGAACCATCAACTCGATTAACTGGCGTCCCTACAGTTTTGGCATTATGCGTTGTCATATAAAGCTCCTTCATGTCCTGGGTGCTTTACCTGATGTTCTGCTAACTCTAAAAGCACTTTTGTTAACGTCCTGCGCAATAGTTCTGGTTTAAAGTCATTACTGCCAAACGTTTTTGCTTCGGATAACTCAGCTTCCGCGGCTTGCAATATGACTTCTTGGGTTGGTTCCGCGCCTTCAAGAACACTGATTGCTTTTTGCGGATACCAAGGCTTGGTGCCCACACCACCAAAGGCGAGAGAAAGGTCTTTAAAACGACCATCTTCAATTTTCAAACCAGCCGCAACAGAAACGAGTGCAAACGCATAGGAAGAACGGTCGCGTACTTTGTGATAGTACTGAGTACCGTTTGCTTTTTTCTTTATGCTGACATGGGTGATAAGTTCATCTTCGTCTAATTGGGTTTCTATGTGCGGCGTGTCGCCTGGCTCGCGGTAGAAATCTCGTAGCGCGATTTGACGCGTGTTGCCATCAGGTTGCTGCGTATGTACCTGTGCGTTAAGCGCAATCATGGCTACGGCCATGTCGGAAGGGTGTGTGGCGATACAGCTCTCGCTAGTGCCAAATATGGCATGAATTCTATTCATGCTGTTATATGCGCTACAGCCAGTGCCTGGCTCTCGTTTATTACAGGCTTTTGTGGTGTCGTAAAAATAATAACAGCGGGTGCGTTGTAGCAAATTGCCTGCAGTGGTTGCCCTATTTCTAAGTTGAACTGTTGCACCGCTTAATAAAGCTTGCGCAAGTAAAGACACATTGGGCTGCATGTGAGCGAACTTCGCTAAGTCAGAATTAGTCACCATGGCGCCAATATAATAGTAATTGTCGTCTTCGCTGATAGTGTTAGCTTTATCCCATTTCGCAAGACTTACTAATGTTTTAGGCGTTTCTACCTGTAGTTTCATTAAATCTATTAGGTTTGTACCTCCGGCCAAAAAACGTGATCTTGTGTCCAGGGGCAGGCTACTCAACGGCTTTTCGCCGTTATAATGATGAAGAGTGAATGGCTGCATTATTGTCTCTCCAAAGCAATGACATCGGTTATAGCATCCACAATATTAGGGTAGGCACCGCAGCGGCATAGGTTACCGCTCATGCGTTCGCTGATATCTTCTTTCAATAAAGCTCTACTGTGACGAGTTTGACTGTAAGTAACTGCGCTAGGGTCTTCATTTTTCATTTCCCTAAGTAGGGATACGCCTGAACATATTTGACCAGATGTGCAATAGCCACACTGAAACGCGTCACGCTCGATAAAAGCTTTTTGCAGCGGATGAAGACTTTCACCTTCACCGATGCCTTCAATAGTTGTGACTTCAGCGCCTTCTAACTGGAATGCAAACACTAAGCATGCATTAATACGCTTGCCGTCAGCGATAACGGTACAAGCACCACATTGACCGTGGTCACAACCTTTTTTGGTGCCAAAAAGTGATAAATGCTGGTGGAGAAAATCTAACAAAGTCGTTCGTGGATCATCGGGAAGACTGACGTCTTTCCCGTTGAGATTTAATGTTGCCATGGAAGTATCCTTCTACCAATGAGCTCAATTTCGGTACGCCGATGAAATGAGCGAAACCAGATGTACAATGTCGTTACGCCAACTACGTTAATTTGGTTTCACTATGTGTTGGTAGAAATTATGCACCTGACAGCCCGCGATAGATGCGAATGGCCAAGTAGTGTAAAATATGCGAAAGCGCACGTTGCGCTACACTGTAATCCATACCAATTATTGGCTACTCCACTTTTCAGGCCCATTTTCATGATCCACAACGATGTTCTACGTCGCCTTCGTTATGCATTAGCTATCAACGATACCGCCGCCATAAGTATTTTTAAATTAGTTAACTACGACATGGAAATTGATTATTTACATGCTGTGATGAAGCGGGAAGGCGAAGAGGGCTATCTACCGTGTCGCGACAAGATTATTGCGCTGTTTCTTGATGGATTGATTATTAAAAACCGTGGGCGTCAAGAAGGGCAAATGCCTCAAGAACTGGGGCCAAAAGAGCGATTAAGCAATAACGAAGTGCTGCGCAAAATCCGTATTGCGATGAGTTATAAAGATGACGATATGATAGCGGTACTTAAATTAGCAGACTTCAGAATAAGTAAAGGTGAACTGTCAGCATTTTTTAGAAAGCCAGACCATCGCAATTACAAACCCGCAGGCGATCAAGTGGTTCGTAATTTGTTGCAAGGTATGGTGAAAAAATATCGACCGGAGTCCACGCGACAAACTTCGCCTAAAAAATCAGATAGCCCAAGCACTTCTGGTACTAAGCCAAGCTCATTTAAAAAAGGCGCTAGCAAACAAAAAGAAGCGGCTGGCAAAAACACCAATACTAAAGTGTCGCCAGTGAAAAAAAGTGATGCAGGTTCGGTTTGGGGAAAGCTCCCTAAAAAATAAAAGCGCTGTAAAAATAGGCGTTGAATAAAACGCATCTGAGGTAAAGCGCGTAAGAGGATAGACTAAGTGCTGTTGTGAAAAGAAAATTACCCCTCATTTCTATGCACTCGTTTTTAGGCAAAGCAAGATTGCCTTGCCTTAATTATCTATATCGCTAAGGACGACTATTATGAGCCGACATTTCGATAAGGCCGAAGGCCTGTATGAAGAGAAAGATGCCGCGACACAAGGTTTTGTGTTCAACCAAACTATGCTGCGCATTGCCGACCCCAAGCGTTCGCTAGATTTCTATACGCGAGTTATGGGAATGACGCTAATTAAGCGTCTAGATTTTGAAGAAATGAAGTTCAGCCTTTATTTTTTGGCGGCAGGTGATGATTTCTCTGATATATCTGACGATGTTGACGAACGTACTCAGCAAACTTTTGGTCGCCCGGCCATGTTGGAGCTAACCCACAATTGGGGCGATACACCAGAAACGGTTGATTATCACAACGGAAATACAGAGCCAAAAGGTTTTGGGCATATTGGTTTTCATGTGCCTGATGCTGAAGCTGCATGTGCACGATTTGCATCACTAGACGTTCCTTTTCAGAAAGGGCTTAATGATGGTTCTATGAAAGGGATCGCATTTATCAAAGACCCAGACGGCTATTGGATCGAAATTTTCAACGCGTCTAACGTATCCGCAACTTGCGCGCCCCATTTGAAGAAGTAGGCGAGGCACGCACTACGGTACCATTTGCTAGCTGGGTTTTAAGTAGCAAGTAGTATCAGAAGTCACTGTTTACAAAAAAGGGTAGCTTAACTGAATAAGCTACCCTTTTTTGTTTAATGACCTTATGGCTCTCTAAATTATCGGGTTTTATTTTCAAGCCAACCCATTCATTATTTCGCCTCTAACGTTAACTCCACACCGCTAAATTCGGTATGTAGGTCGTGCTGAGTATTTAGCAAGAATAAGCGATTCGCTTCTACCTCAGCTTCATTTGCCAGATAACCTTTCACCGCTTTACTGCGCGCGTCAGCCAGAAGGATTAAGTCACTTTCAGGGATATCAATGTTGTTACGTAGTTTGTTGTATCGGGCAATGCTTAATGCTCGGTTTACACTTTCTTCGTTAATGACTTCCTTATTGTTATCAGCACTCTTTTGGCTCTGTTCATTGTCTGAATTTGCGAGTTCAGGGTAAAGCTGCGCCACCATGTTGTCATATTCTTGATTAAGATCAGGTGTAAACACCTCAACATAGTAGGATAAAAGCGCATCGGCTAACGGGCCTTCCAGTGGGATGCTACTGCCACTTATTGAGTCGCGCTGTACGCTGCCAGGGGTGTTGGAACTTTCATTTTCACCGCCAGCAAGAGAATTTACGTTAGTACTAGCATTGCCGGAAGTAGCAGATGCATCAGCATAGCCGCTTCTTGTTAAAAGTGTAGTGTTTAACTGACGTTGGGCTAGGGCACTTGCATCAGACATGGCGTTGACTGTACCTTCGATATTAACCCTAAGCCCTGGACGTTTTTTAAGTGCTTTGGCAAGGGTATTCAGTTTTTCTTGAGCGTCCGCATTTAGCGAATGCTCTCCAAACCCAAACTCAACGTTGTCGAGTTCGTCGTCACTGCCAACCAGGTTCGCAAGTAGCGAAAACGGTGCAGTAACAGCTTTGGTTATAATATTGCCAATAGCATTGAGGATAATGGAGCCGAAACTGAAGTCCGGACTATCGATATCGCCAGACACATCCAAACCCAAATCGATAACGCCGTTTCTGTCTTCTAATAACGCAATGGCAAGCCCAAGTGGTAAACTCAATGCCTGCTCAGAATTCGATTTCTTGCCTAACGTTAATTGGTCGATAACCACACGGTTCTTACCTTCCAACGCTTTACCATTCAGTTTGTATTGCACAGCCAAAGACAGCAAGCCTTTGTCAATGTAATAGCCCATGTAGGTGCCTGAGTAGGGGTTAACTGAAGTGAGTTCAGCGCCTTTGACTGAAAAATCTAAATCAAGGTCTATATCATCTTTTAATGGGTGGATAGTGCCTGCTAGTTTGACCGGAGCATAGTTGTCTATCTTTCCGGTGATATCCACATTGGCAGGGGAAGTTGAGCGAGAGTCAATTCCCAATACTTTGCCATTTAAACTTTCTATAGCAGACGCAAATTTTGGCGTTAATGAATGGTCAGCAAAGTACGCTTTGCCGTTTTCTATTGATATGGTGTTAACGGCGATGGCCAATTCGTTGGCTTGTGAAGGCTCAGCTGTAGTGCCCGCAGGCACGTTTGCGTTTGATGCTTTCGACGCGGTAGCGCTGCCAGTTTCGCTGGAACTTTCACTGTTAGCGGACTTGTCTGATGAATTGACAATCAGCTTACTCACATTGGTCTGTTTAGCTTCATCAATAATAAGTCGTGCAAATGGCGCTTGTAGGTGAATGTTGTCTACGCTTAGCTGGTTCGATGTGTGGTCAAATTCGATGTTGTCTACATTTAAGGACTGCCACTGTAGTAGGGGAGAGCTGGCGTCATCCAGTACGCTTAAATTATTAATACTAGTACTCGCCTTAACGTTTAGTGAGTCGATATTTTCTTTATCAGCGGCGTTCATAAATGCCCCATCAAACTCAACGTTTAAATTAAATAGCCCATCTTCAAGGGTCACATTTGCGTGGGGGGAAACGTACTGCTGGAACTGACTTAGCACTAGTTGCTCAATTGCTGCTTTGCCCTTTATGGTTTGTTCGGCAATAACTATTTGGCCGCTGCTGCTTAGCACACCGTTAGGTGCATCGCTAAACGTTTGTGGATTGGCAGAGACATGCAAACTTGTGGTGTAGGAAATGGGTTTAGAGAAGTCAGTAGTGACTTTTCCGCTTTTAATATTGAGGTTGCTGATGCGGTAGTAGGTCCCGTCACTTACGCTACGCTCTAAAAGATCAATGCTACCGTCATTAAATGCAAATTGGTGAAGCTCAACATACCACGAGGTCTCATGTGCTAGTTCATTTGTGCTGTCGGTTGCTACGTTGGAAACATCCTCATCTTCTGTTTCACTATTTTCCTTTTGCGCTGTGCTATTACCTGTATGCGCTGTGCTATTACCTGTATGCGCTGTGCTATTACCTGTATGCGCTGTGCTATTACCTATATGCGCTGCGCTGGGGTTAGCGTTAACTGATGTAGCATCTGCCGCTGGGCTTTTTGGGGTAAACAGACGCTGTAAATCAAGCCCTGACTTGTCAAATAGACCCGACACTCGAACGTTGTCAAAAGCAACTTCAGCAATGCTAACTTGCTGTTCTAATGCGTTTACGTTTATATCGTGTATGGCAAACGCGGGTATGGCAATGATCTCTTGCGAACTCTTGGCGGTGCCTGTTGTGGCTGGCGAAGAATCAGCGTTAAACACAAGGTTGTTAACACCAAATTCGCCACGCTCTAGAATAAACTGGAAGGCTGTATCTTGTTCAAAAACTTCAGCATGTAAGCTTAAGTTAACCTTGCCGTCTACTAAATCTGCTTCTATCAAATCTTTCGAAAGTGACCAAAGCGGCGTAAGCGCTACATCGTTTATCGTGATGTCTGTCGTAACTTTTAGTGGAGATAATTGAAACTCGCCATCAATGGCGATGTTACCTTTCTCTGCGGTGAGCAAGTTAAATTGATATTGGTTGAACGCTAACTTACCTTTTGATTGATCACTTTCACTTTTATCGCTTTTAGGGTTAGCGTTTTTGTTGCCAACACTACTTGAAGTGATCAAAGCGTGAGTATCCAAATCTTGCAAGTCAACGCTCAGTTCTGGGTAATCAAGCAGGGTGTTGGTCACCTTGTCTTCAATAACCACTCGCCCTTCGTTAAGCGCAAAGTCACGTAACGTAATTCGGGGAATTTGTCCTTCGCTAGCATCTTCAGGCTCGGTGGGGACATTCGTATTGCGCTTTTCTATGTGGGTGAGAATGTCAGAGAAGTTGAAGATTTGTGTGTCTTCACTTTCGCTTAAACGTGCAATTGAAACAAAAGGTTCGTCTATGGTTAGCGATTCAACGGCAGGAGTGAAGGTGAAAAGTGATTGCCAGAATCCAACGTCCAGCGAAACATTGCCTACGCTAAAAAAATGATTTTCTTGGTTCTGGATTACGGCGTTATCTTCGCTTTCATTTGAAGAGTGTATATTTGGATAGATAACAAAATTAGTCACTTCTATTTTTAGCAAGAAAGGGTTGATTGCAATATCTTCAACAGCAGCATCTCTTCCAGTGTTTTCTTTCACTATGTTGGGTAACTTTGCCTTTAATACCGCAGGCGTAACTACGCCGATAAGAAGCGCGTAAGTAAGGTAGATGAGAACAAGATAAGTGGATAGTCGAAACCATTTGGGCTTCGTAGAAAACCGAGACATTGCATTTTGCATAGGCGATTAGGCTGTGTATTTGAGTGTAAAAAGATAAACAGGAGTTGCTATTTCACCAAGCTAAAAGCCCCTGCAAAAAAGTTAAAGCGTATTAATTTGGATTGTAGAAGAGAATTAATACGCCTTAGACAGGTTACAGAGCGGTTAGCAAATTATCTAGGCCAGATTTAAACAACGCCTGGGTTTCTTCATCTGCATTTACATTTAAATACGAGCTGATTTGAGTGACAAAGCTGGCAATCATATCGGTTGAAAGGCCTAGCGCTTCAAATTGTTGCTTTAAGTCGTTTACCGATTTAAGTGTAGAGCTGTACTCAGAGGCCTTATTGAGTAAGCCTGATAGTGAAGAGCTTGAGCTTGCTGCTGAGTTACCACTAAGAGAGGGAACATCTTCAAGCAGGCTATCAATACCTGGAATGCTGCTTGCCAACTGGGCGTAATCAGCGCCTGAAAGGTTGCCTTGTACATAGTTCATAATTGACGCTATGCCACCTTCTGATTGGTTTTCAGACACGTTAAGGTTACCTGCAACTGAACTCACTAAGCTAGCCAAGTCGATATTAGATGCTGCGCTGGTTGCCATTTCAGTTAGGCTACTGGAAGTTACTGTCGATTCCGCTTTCTTACCGCCTAACAGACCTTTAAGCTGATCAATATTGGCATTAGCACAAGTAGTAAAAAAAGTAAGGGCAAGCACTGTAGGTGCTAAAACGATACGATTCATTATAGATTTCCTTTTTGTACACCAGCAGCGAAAGCCCATCTGGAGTAACATGATTGAAAATAACCGTAGCAATTGCGCTATCGACTATTTGAACCTTCCATAAATTAGAAGTTTTCAGGTGTGTGAATACTCACATTCTAACGTAGTGAGGTCGTAAATTCTCTATAGAAATTGTAAAGGCACTTTACATTTTATAAGAGACTTGGGTGATCGAGTGGAAGTGTGCAGCAGGCAGGAACTAAGTCAATTAGACAAAACACTAAAAGGAGCGATACGCTCCTTTTAGTATTCTGACAATTTTGGGGCTTACTTGCTCTGTTTGGGTGGAACGATTATACGCTCTACATCAGGGGAAGCATTCTTTTCAACACTCGCCGTATCAAGAGAGGCTCCGAGTTGATAGTCTAGCTGCACCAGAAGGCCGGTCTGCCTCACGCCTTTGCCACCTTGAATACGAGGCTTGTATTCCCATTGTTTCAGGGCAACTTTTGCGCTTTTATCAAACACGCCAGCAGGCACTGATTTTACTACTTTTACATTATCTGTAGCGCCCGTTTCAGTAATATCGAAGGAGAGTACAACGAAACCTTCAACATTTTGCTGTGCTGCTTTTTCTGGATAGCTTGGTGGAACGCGTTTAACCGGCGATGCCTGGTTAATCTTAGCTTCAGATTTGGTCTCTGCTACTGGCGCATTGGCTAAAGCCGTGTTGATGGTGAGCATGGCGGCAATTGAAAGTACGCCTGCAGCCAGTACCTTATTGTTACGCATAGGTTGCTTTATCGCGTTTAAACGTTTGATCATAGTCCTTTTTTCTCCAAAGGTTGGGTAAAGCCCGCGTGTAAAGTGCAGGGCGTCTGAACCATGCTCGGCACATTGCACGAGTGCTTTTGCATAGGTAAGTTTTTCGTTGTCTGTCTTGTCTTTCAGTACTGCGTGATCACAAGCCAGTTCTTGATTAATTCTGAAGGGTTTTAGCGCAAGCCAAACTAGTGGGTTGAACCAAAATACAATAGCGGTAACCAGCGCTAACGCGTTCCACAGGTGATCGTAATGTTTGCGATGCACATTCTCGTGCTCTAATACCAGTGCTTGTTGTTGAATCGAAAATGCACTTTTAAATGAGAAGGGAATAAGCACCTTTGGGAAGATAAAACCAAATAGCATAGGTGTGGTAGCTTTGCTGGAATAGTAGGCATTGGTGTGGATAGCGTGGCGCTTTCCTATCGATGCCCATATTTTAAGATGATGCGCTAAGACATAGGCTGTAATTGCGCTTACGCCAATTGCCCATACAGTAAACCAGGTTTCAAACTCAACGGTGTTTAATGTGGGCTTAACGCCAACCACATAGCGAGCAAAGCTATTTGATGGAATGTTAACCAGCGACATTGGAAGGTTGTTAACTATTAGGCAGGCTGGTATCAGCGCCCATAGCTTATAGGTAAGCGAAGCCCCAATTTTATTAGTGAAAAAGTGTTCGCACACCATGAGTAAAACAAGCGCTAGCGACAAAACACCCTGCTGAGCAATAATCCAATCAATCATTGTTTTCTTCCCATTTCTTGATAAGGGCTTTGAGCTCGTCCACATCTTGTTTAGATAACGAGTTTTGATTTGCAAAACCGGCGACCATAGGGGCGATCTTGCCTTTAAACAGTCGGCTAACAAAACTCGTGGTTTCTTTCTTTGTATAGTCTTCTTTAGCAATCAGCGGATAATAAAGATACTGGCGCTGCTGCTTTTCGAACCCTAACACTTCTTTTTTTACTAAGCGGCCTAACAAGGTTTTGACGGTTTTTTCGTGCCAGTCTTTTTTGTCATTAAGTCGCGCAATAACCTCGTTCGACGTGGCAGGATGGTCGTCCCACAGTACGTCCAGCACTTCAAATTCAGCGTTTGAAATTTCGGGTTTGTCTGACATTTTACTCATAATTACGACGTCTTTTATTTTGATTACATTTGTAGTCCATGTTTTTAGATTACACTTGTAATTCTAAAGCGCAAGCTTTTTCTGCATGTTTTTTAAACGGAGAGATAGTGTGAGATGGAGTACTACGCTTGGCGCTTCTTTGAAAGCGTTACGTTGGGTGTATCAGTATAAAACGGTGAAATTAAGCTCGTTAGCTTCTAAGAACTCGCCGAGTATTCGTGCTTGTTGATTTCCACGTGGCACCATTACATAGCACGGCGGCTTTGGGGTTACTTCTTGTAAGTCGTACCACAGCGTATCCAGCACGTCGCTGCCGTGTCTCAAAAAGGTTTCACCCCAAGACGTCGTATAAAGGATGGATACATTCTCTACCGTGGCTTTTTGGCGTAGGGTGGGGAAGTTCACAATGGCAAAACATGCGGTTATGCGTTCTGGCGCCAGCAAGTCATTACGCGGTAGTGACGACACTTTGACTGGAGGAAAATACTTGCACAAATGCTTAAGCAAATCGTTCAAGTCTAGTTCGCTCACTTCACCGTAATTGTAATCGAGATAAACCTTACTGTTTGTATCTATTATTTTGCTCGACACAAGCCAGACCATCAGTGCAATGGCGCTAGCCGCTTGAGTAACTTTTTGTGAATCGTCGATAATGCCCGATTTACTCAGTAAATCACCAGCATAAGCTGACCATACTTCATCACCATTTTTGAGCTGACGCATAGCAATGGTGATCTTTTCACAGTAAAGGCTTTCGTCAAAAGCGCGTCGCAAAAACTCAATTTTATCCGGCTTTTTAGCGTAATAGGTACTTAATCGGCGACCTAGAACGGTCATGTCTTTTTGATCCATCACCTGTTGATGGTGACTAATCTCTTTGGAGATGCGGCGATAACACTTTAATAAAAAGCGGTGAATTCGACGGCTCAGCTGCACACGTTCATTGAATGTCCAATCTTGTTGGTTATCCAAGTGGGCAAGTAGTTTGCGGCTCCACCCCCACTGTTTTGCGTACGAGGCCATAATTTTGCGTTTGAAATTCGCTTGCTCACCTTCTACAAGCGGGTGGCTCAATGTACACCCACATTTCAAATATAAACACTGCTGCAATACAGCAATATCTTCCGCCTGACCATTGGCTTTGTAATGAGCGATGAGTTCGTCAAACATGAGTGCGTAGGGGTCGATATCTGCAACATGCCCTGGAGCTTCAGCACCGCGGTGTACATGCTTTTTCAAAAGGTTGCACAGTGGTTGTCCGTGAGAGATATTGGCAAGGTATACTTCAAGCTTTGCCATTTTTAATACGGACTTGAATGGCGAGTCCATGGCTTTGCCTAATTGCCAGATGGCGGCGCCAAAAAGTTCGCTTGCGTCTAGTCGCTCTAAGTGACCCAAGTCCATGAACCAGTCTACGTCTGGTGAGCCGCCTTTTTCCAAACTATTGTAAATAGCCTGATACTGCTTCTCTGTTGTTTTCTCTGGAGTAAGCCACCAAAACGGCGCTTTGCCTGCTACTACTATATTGGTATTGTAAAACTCAGCTTTTAGAAACAGGGCTTGCGCCGAGCCCGCGCTTTCGCCTTCAGCGACGCCAAAATCGTTTTGCTTAACTTTATCTATCTCAGATAAAAAGAAATGCACTTCAATACCAAAGGTGTTATCCGCCCATTTTTCAATGGCTGTTAGCTTTTGTTGAAGTAAAGTCAGCTCAGTCGTCGAAAAACGTTTACCGTCAATACACACCCAAAAATCAAAGTCTGAGTCGTCAGTCTGAGCAATAGTCCCCACGCTACCCATTAAAACCAGTGCATCAACCGCCCGCTGTCTTGGCCAAATTTGCTTAATGTCTGAAAACAAGTGACTCTGTGCAGGAAAACAGCGCTGCAAAGCTTGTTCTACATCAGGTCTAAACGAGTAATTGTTGATACCAAATGGAACGGTTTCACCCGAGGTGAGTGGGGTCACATATCCTGGAAGGGCTTCGTGGTTAACATGTACAAGAAAGGGAAGCACATGAAAAAGCGGCCTGTGCTTTTCAGGCATGAGCGTAAGTGCACGCTCAATACGTGCTTTGTTGTATCGCAATACGCGCAATAACCTAATGGTAAGGTTTTGCTGAACGGAAAGCGGCTGTTGCGCTGCCATTATGTCAATCTGCACTTCATCATGCAGCCAAGCATAGCGTTATTTCGCGTCGACTTCCTCTAATTTCGCACAGAAAAAGTGATTCTTAATTTGTGATATTCGGTACTTATCGGCTCTCGTGTGAGAGGAAGGTAATGAATAGAGACTTATTCACTTTGTAAGATTGCCCTTACTGCTTATCAAATGCATCAATTAGCGCATCAGTTTTACCATCAGAAGAAAAGCCGAACCCGTTTTTATTGAATATCAGCGTATTGTCAGACGTCACTGACGTGCGGGCTTCTTTTAAAAATGACTGGATAGTCGCTTCGTCAGTGCCTTTCTCTTGTAGTGTTGATGCAAATGACGTGGCATCTCCCCATTCTTTGAACTGAGACAGACGAGATGTTTGTTGAATAAGTGACGTAAGGTTGGTGTCCTTTTCTAGGTACTGTTGTAGGCGCAACGTGGTTTTATCAAGCTCTTGCTCGCCCTGACTGCTTTCAATCACCAGCTCGCCTTTACTCACCGTTAGCTTTGTATCGTCTGAAATACCAAGTTTTGCCGCTAAATTACTTAACTCCGAGGCAAGCTTTTGCCGATTAAAATCGAGATAGTTTGCAATTGTGTTGCCGTTGAGTGAGGCCTCGCCGCTTTCTATTTTTTCAAGATATGTGTCAATTTGATTGCCCTGTAGTTCACCATTAAACGCACTAAACGCATCACCGAGAGCATTGGCCTGCTTGGATTTTTCTACAACATCTTGAAGTGCGCTTTGGGCATTTGCTGTGTCGCCCAAGTAATTGAATAGTGAAGGTGAAGATGACAAGTGGCTGTATGTGGTATCCATTTTTGACTCTGTGTAGCTCACTTCATAGCGTGGGGCATAAAAGTGGGGACCTAATGTAGGCATTCATACGCAAAATCAGCGCCAAGTTCATCGTTATGAAGAGTTTTTATGGAGTAAGGGCTCTTGCGAGCCCCTAGCGGAGAAGTCAGTTCTTAATTGTTGACCCAGGTGTGAGCTACCTGTTCGACGGATATTGCTCAAGGAGCTTGATGACGAGTTCATCAAGTTTATTTTGAATGCTGATACTGTCTTTCGACTCCAGCTCAACCGCTCCCGACGCGCTGTAAACAAATGTACCGTCTTTAACCATGTCAATTTGAAGCCCTTGTTGAAGCGTGGTTTGCTCTCCAACCGGAATGCTAAAAATGCTGCCCAATGAAATGCCGCCAGAGCGACCGTAACTTCCGGTGCCCAGCCCTAGATTCAAGGTGGTGCCATCCTCTTTAGTGGTGGTGGAAGGTAGGTATCCCACCGCGATATCGGCGTCCTCCTCCGAAGATGGGGTGAGGCCTTTCTCAATGAGGCGCTGGGTAATGGCTGAGGAAAGATGATTGGCCAGCGTCGCGTTGATTGGGTTTAGAGGAGGCTGAATATAGAACGTTTTAATATCGGCAAAGTTTTGTGTTTCATCCATATTTACCTGAGGCTTACTACTACTGCATGCGGCAACCACGACCATGCATGCTGTTAAAAGTAGCACTTGTTTCAAATACTTTGCCTTTTGCATTAAACCAGTTTCACGTTTTTTCATCATACTGCTGTGCATAATTTTCAGTAAAGTTTGTTAGCTCTTAACTTAAACGAAAGCATAGCGTGTTTTGGATCTCATAAGTGGTAAAGCAAGTTTCACCGCTTGATTTTCGTCAGCCTGCATAGATAAGCCGCTAAAAGGTGTTCCACATTCACAATAAGACCGTATGCTTTATTCCATTCAGTTTTGTTAATGCGCACCGCTTTGTGGTGTGTGCTGACAAGCGAAGCCACTAATTAAAGGTAAAAGGACATGAATACAAAGCGTATAAAACTAGGGGTACTTGCCACGAGTGTCGCCGCACTTTTTTCGGTAAATGCAATCGCGCAACATTCACCAGACGCGAATGTTGAATTAGTGGGTGACATAAAGGGCACGCAAATTACCGGTGTTACGGTAAGTAATGATGGTCGTGTATTTGTGAATGCGCCCAACTGGCGTGACGGCGTTCGCTTTTCCGTAGCTCAGGTTACCGACACCGGAGAATTTGTCGCTTACCCTAATAGCCAAATAAATGAATGTGTGGCACAAAGCGAAGTAAGAAAAGACTGCTTTTTAGCGGTGCAGTCAGTGGTTGCGCACAAGGATAAGCTGTATGTGTTGGACACCCGAAACCCTAAGTTTAAAGGTGTAGTGGATGCACCTCGCTTATTTGTTGTTGATTTAGCCTCAAACGAGATAGAAGGAACCTTGATACTTAGCGAAGACGCTTACCATCCTGATTCGTACATTAATGACTTGCGAGTAGACGAAAAAACGAATCGCATTTATATGACCGACTCGGCTCACGCGGGTTTAGTGGTATATAACCTTGATGACAATACCAGCTATCGTATTTTAGATAACCATAAAACCACTAAAGCTGAAGTCGATGTGTTAAGTATTCAGGGCAAACCCTTTACTATGCCTGTTCAGTCTGACGGGATCGCGCTAGATTCGTTAAACGACACACTATATTTTCACGCATTGTCTGGTTATTCGCTGTATGCCATTAACACATCTGACATCGAGAAATCGTCAAATGACGTGTTGGCAGAAAAAGTGCGAAAAGTAGCGACGACAGGCGCACCAGATGGCATGATTTTTCATCAAGGTAATGTTTATTTGGCTGACCTGGAAAAGCAAGAAGTACAGTACCTTACGCCAAGTCTAGACCTTCGCACCCTTGTGAAAGGTGATGTGGTGAGTTGGGCTGATACCTTTAGTATCTACAACAATGCGCTTTACTATACCAATAGCAAAATACAAGATGCGGGTAGTGATGTTAGCGACATGACATTTGAAGTGTACAAGACAGCGCTGCCTGCGCGTTACAGTTCGAGGAATTAGCAATGAGCATCACAAAAGGGATTGGCAGCGCGTCACTGGGGTTTGCAGCAGCACTCTTAGTAGCCGGGCAAGCTTCAGCTAAATCAGATTTTGATTATGGCCCTGTGTTTAACACTTTCGGCAAGCATGCTCATGTTGAGGGCGTAAGTTTTCCTGAAAATCAGACGTTCAAGGTTGCGTTTGACGTAGCCAAAGCGGCAAGCCCTGGTGAGGTAAACCGCAAGTTTGAGTCGCTGGCACGGTTTATCAATATGCACGCAGCCAACGGCGTCAAGGAGGAAAATCTTTCGCTTGCGCTTGTCGTTCACGGCTCTGCCACAGAAGAAGTGCTTAAAACTGCAAACTTCAAAGAGCGTAAGGGCTTACCTAATGGAAACCAAACGCTACTTGTAGCGTTGATGGAGAAAGGTGTAGACGTAATAGTGTGTGGGCAGTCTGCCGCTGCCCATGGCGTTGAAAAAAATGCGTTGATAGACGGAGTGAAAATGGATTTGTCAGCCATGACAGCCCACGCGCGCCTGGCACAAAAAGGGTATTCGGTTAACCCTTTTTAAGTTGTGAGTTAATTCCTCTTGCGCACAGGAGCTTAACTATAGCTTCTGTGTATTGGCTAGGTAGACGATACCTGCCCAAACGCAATAATTTTCTCAAACGGTGTGGTGTCGGGTAATGTACCTAAGGCAAAACCACATGCATTGCCAAGCCTTGATTCACAGAAGGTGTGGGCGATGTCGATAAGGGCGTTGTCGTTATTAAGTGACGTAGCAAGAAGTGAACATGCTTGTAGCGCTAGCGCCATTTGTTCTGTTAAATATCGGCTGCGCGTTTCCATATTCTGCGTGTTTGATAGCTCGTCGAATAGCTTACTAAGATGAATATCATAGTGCCTGTTTTTGCCTGCTTGTGTTTTAAGCTCACTAAACAAAGCCTCTTTAACATTGGGCTCTTTGGCGAGTGCGCGCAGTACATCTAAACATTGTACGTTTCCGCTTCCTTCCCAAATAGAGTTCAGAGGCGCTTGGCGATAGTATCGTGGCATGGGGTTTTCTTCAACGTAACCAATACCGCCTAAACACTCTTGAGCTTCGTTAACAAACATAGGCGTGCGTTTACAAACCCAGTATTTTCCAATGGCGGTGGCCAGCCTTGCCAGTGCAGCTTCATGATTATCGCTCGATGCACTATCAACCGCTTTGGCAACGCGCATAGTGAGTGCAGTAGCAGCTGCACATTCAATGGTGAGGTCTGCCAACACATTTTGCATTAAAGGCTGATTGACTAAGGTCTTGCCGAATGCGTCGCGATGACTTACGTGGTGTAAGGCGTGAATCAGTGATTGTCGCATAAGTGCTGATGAGCCAATCATACAGTCTAACCGCGTAAGCGACACCATATCTATGATCACCGGCACACCACGGCCTTCTTCGCCAATCAAATATGCCGTGGCTTCCTGAAATTCAACTTCAGACGATGCATTGCTCCAGTCACCCAGCTTGTCTTTCAAACGCTGAATTCGCACGTTATTGAGTGCACCATTTTCCAACAACCTTGGTAGTAAAAAACAGCTTAGTCCGCCTTCCGCTTGCGCAAGTATAAGATGAGCGTCGCACATGGGGGCTGAGAAAAAGAATTTGTGCCCTACGATATGGTAACTTCCATCAGCCTGTTTAACCGCTGTAGTGGTATTACGCCTAACATCCGACCCACCTTGTTTCTCAGTCATCCCCATACCAATGGTCAGTCCATGTTTCTGACTAGCTGGCAGGGAACGAGGATCATAAACACCATTAATAGTTTTCTCTAGGTATACGGGTGGCAGCTGCTTTCCATACCGCATGGCCGGAATAGCTGCGTGGGTCATGGTCAGCGGGCAAGACGTGCCAGACTCAGCCTGATAATGCATATACATTAGCGCCGCCCTGAAGGTGTGTGCGCCTTCAATGCCTTCATGCTTCCACGAATAGTTGTGTACATTGTGCTGCATCGCACTTTCCATAAGCGCATGATAGCTGGGATGAAACTCAACATCGTCAATGCGGCGGCCATAGCGATCGAATGTGTGGAGAGTTGGCTTATTCTTATTAGCAAGCTCTCCGTGAGCCATAAGTGCATCCCCCGCGATTTGACCATACTGGCCTAATAACCCTTCGTCATGCTGGTGGGATGATGGCAAATGCTGCTCGACTAACACGCGCAGTAAGGTGTCATCACGCCATAAATTGTAGGGCGTGGAAATGGTGGGTTGGTTTTCTACAACGTGAGTAACAAATCGATTTGATGAAGTCATGGCATTTCCATTTGGTGAATATTCAAGGTGTACCCTTGAAATGGGCTTTTACGTTAAAGGGCTACGTTAAAGCACTATTTCCAAGTACTACCTTAGAACATTACATTGATAGTTGTAAATTGATATTTCATGTAATATTTGTGCACGGCGCGTGTTTATATAATGATGAATGCGTATATGTTTGGCCTTAAGCCAACTTATATTTTAATTAAAATTACGTCCTATCTGAGACAAAGAAGTAAATAGAGTTTGCAATTAGAAAAACAGAAAAAGCCCAATGCAAGAAAGCTACTGCTAAAGCTATTGGGCTCCCGTGACAATATTCAAATGAATGCCAGCGTAGCTGTTCGCGTAGGGGCGCTGTTTGGTATTTCTGAAAATAACATTCGGGTAACGCTCACGCGTTTACAGTCTGCACAGCTTATTACCTTGGTTGAACGCGGTTTTTACAAGCTGGGCGACAAAGGCATTCGTTTTGCAAAGGAAATTCATCAGTGGCGAGAGGATGAGGATGGGCTTGTACCCTGGCAAAACGATTGGGTTGTCGCTCAAACCAGCACGCTTCCTAAAAGTGATAAAAAGCAGCTCAGAAATAATGAACGAGCGCTGAAGCTTTTGGGGATGAGAAAGCTGACAAACGACGTTTACCTCAGACCGAACAATTTCTCTGGCGGAGCAGGCGAAGTAAGAGACAAACTTTACACACTTGGTCTATCGAAAAAGGCGCTCGTGTTTAGTGCCAGTGACTTTGACACTAAAGTACACAGCAGGGCGATGGGATTATGGAGCCACCTAAACCTAGAGGCACTTTATAAAGACGGATGCATCGAAATAGAGGAATCCCTTGCTCGATTAACGTCTTTACCCCTTGAAGAAGCAACCAAAGAATCTTATGTGATAGGAGACAGGGCGTTATACCACTTGGTGTTTGACCCCTTATTGCCATCGCCACTTGCAGATGTAGCAATGCGCGAGCGCTATCGTAATCTAGTAAAACGGTACGATGATGCGGGCGCACAAATTTGGCATCGCTTTTTAAATCAAAACTAAGCGAGATTAAAGGTAAACAGCTCAAAAAGAGGGTTACAGATACGTTACACACAGTTGAGCGTAAATTTCACATATAGATGTATTGTGTGAGAACAGTCAGAAAGATGAGACGGTAAGTAATTATTTGGCCGCATAGAACGCTAAGTGTAATTAGCTCTAATGGAAGTAGCGTAAATGGAGAGAAGATGACCGCATCAAGACCGTTATTTAAGCATATTCGCAATCATACAGCGCTTTTCAATGAGCTTTCTCAGTATCGAAACGCCGATGTAGATACCTTAGGGTTTACGGGGTATGAATTTCATAAAACGCCAAAGTTCGTAACCGAAGATGGGAGTCGGCTTACCATCGAACCAGAGAGAAGCATTGTACTGCCTAAAGTTCATGCGTTGTCGGGTTTGAAGAATAAGCTGACACAGGCTATTCCCACGTTACATATGGTTGAGCATAGTGAAATAGGCTATCGCTACCCAACGGCAGCGTTGGCTGGGCTAGACGCGCCATTTATTAAACGTATGCGTTCAGAGTATTTTCACAAAGTGGATGAAGATAGAAGTATTTGCCGCCCTGTGAATTTGTCGTTCGGAATTAAAAGTCGCGGAAAAGCTGACAACCGACAAGAATACGAAGTGTGGATGCCAGACGAAGCGCCAGATCAAAATCCGCTTCCTTTGCTCATCAATGCCTATGGCGAAGACTTACCCGATGATGTAAGACACTTTGTTGAACAACCCTCGAGAGTACACGGTTGGATGGGGGTTAAGCGGGCAGCATTTGAAGCGCTTTACACAAACAAGCAACATTGTGGTGATTTGATAATTTGCGTCGCCATGAGTGTAGACGCCTACAACATTGGCGCTAAACCCGATCTAGCTTATTCTCCTGAAGCAGAAAGCTCTATTGCTGTAAGCAACGCAGAGTTTGAGTGGGAAATAGAGGGGTACTATGCTCCGCGAGGCTGGGCGTTTGACCACGATGAAGTGTGGGCAGCAATAAATCACACGTTAGAAGCTATCAATGCGCCGCTCGATGATTTATACGGCAACGAAATTATTCCTATTGCCGAAAGTAAAACGGAGCGAATTTTGTCAACATTGCAATCACTGGGCGTTAGGCAGGAAGAAGTAGACGAACTTAATCTTCAGCCTTGGGAGTTCATGCTAACCGAAAGTGAGCATAGGGTTAAAGCGCACGATCCCAGCCGTTCAGTTAATTTGTTAGGTAGACTAAATCGACTCTTTTACCAACCAGAGCAGCAGCTGCCTTCACTAAATTGGATGCATGATCTGATTTTATAGGTTTAAACTTTTAAGATTACTCTACTGTCCGATTTTATTTCATATCGTTCACAAGGCTAGGCGCGCTGAAAGCAATTTCATGCGCGCTTTTTTATATTCCTTCTGAAGTCATTCTGTAACTAAAAAGACTTATATGTAAAATTTTATATAAAATATGTTGGTTTCTGTAAATAACTTTCAGTTTTGTCGTGATCTGTCTGTTTATTTTGCTATTTCTGTAATTAAATTGCGAAAAATGCTTTATTTTTTGAAAGTATTGTTCATAATGTATTCATCGCTCAGGTGATATCTAATTTAGTTACAAAATAGGAATTCAAAAATGAAACTGTCTACTTTCGCTATTGCGCTAACATTATCTGTTGCTGCCACTCAATCTTTCGCAAAAGATGTCGTACTAAAGCCAATTAACGACAACATCGAAACACAAGCATGTTTAACTGCTGCTGAAGATGGTTTTGGTCCTGCATTGCGTCTTATCCGTTCAAAAGGTTTTAACGCAGAAGAGTTCAGTGCATCTGTACGTTGCAACGGCGAATCACTTCGCACTTTTGCTTACATGTACAAAAACAACAAGGCGACTGAAAACGCGAAAACTGTAGCACTTGTTGCTAAAAATCAAGATGTTGCGTCACAGGCTTGTCTAGAAGCGCTTTCAGTAGGTAAAGAAGCGGCACTAGCGAAGTTTGGTTTGGAAGGTGAGAACATTATTTGTAACCACAAAACAATGTCTGATTTTGTTCGCGAATACAGTGCAGAGAACGTAGTTGTTCGCACTGCTGCTGAATAAGACTGCGTTTTAGGATAGCAACCTACTGCTAATATTTAGTACAGTTTCATGGCCTTTCGCTTGAAAGGGCGAAAGGCCTGACACTTTACGCTTCGCTTGATTTAATTCTACGTAAGTCTTCTCGCATCGGCCAACCTTTAGCCGCACCGTTCAGTTTTTTCATTTCGTATAGGCATTAAAATAGGCGTAACGCTCCACCCATAGTTATTGGTTTTCATCTGAATGAATCAAATGAAACTCAGTTTGCCTGCCATCTAAATAGGTTACTGACTGACCATCAAAAAATGCATCTTCTTCCAGCATAATTCTAATTTCTTTGTTCCACTCTTTAATAAAGCTTGCTGCATTGAGTTCTATCGAATAAGCCGTTTGTGCAAACACTGGATAGTCACCTTGAACTGGTACTCCTTCCTGTGCATCCCACATTCCTATCGTTGGACCTGCCGCGTGCCCATGAAAACCAAGCGGGTGGGTGTAAATAGCGGGCGTAATGCCTTGTTCGATAGCCTGCTGTCGCGACATACTCAAAATAGTGTTACCTGTTCTGCCTACTTTAAAATTACCGGTCAGAATGTCCTGCAACTGGTTTCCAGATTTAAGTGCTTCCTTAAGTGAAGCTGGCGCGTCTTTTTCACCAGGCTTTAACACGTAAGCATGCTGCTGTTGATCAGTATTAAGTCGAAGGTAAGTAATGCCGAAATCGACATGAATGAGATCGCCCGGCCGAATGATGTTTTCACCAGGACGCTTGCTAAACGCGGTAATTTGGTCGAAGACTTCACTGTCTTTACGTTGAATTGAGACAGTAGGATGAAACCAGTTGGTCAGCCCTAAAGCGCGCGTTTGATCACGCAGCCACCATACTACATCGTCAGTGGTGGTCACGTTAGGGGTTATAACTTCATTTGAAAATGCCGTTGCTATCAATGAATGACCAATTTGAGTAAGTACCGGATAATATTGCATTTCAAGGTCACTGCGCGTTTCCAGCCAACCGATTGAGAGTCTTTCGCCACTTACAACGCGGCTTTTCAGCGCTTCAGGAAGTACGGCCATAAATTTATCGTGTTCGGTAGAGGTCATGCCATCAGCGAGCGCAAATGAATCAGACGTATTAATGGCAATTTTAGCGGGATTCCGGGCTTCGATAACGTGTTTCAATGCCTTCCACTGGTCGGGTTGTGCTTCCTTATCCCACGCTTTTTTAAATAGTGACCCTACCGCATATCTTGCAACGGCCAAACGTTCTAGCGGTTGACCATTGCCGGGGTTATAAATGACTAACATGGTATGACGTCGTGCGGAAATCCAAGTAGAAGGTAACATGGTTTTTAAAACGGGATCTTCGTTGTATTCCCGGGACATTAACACCCACATGTCGATGCCTTCACGCTCCATAATTTGGGGCAGCACGGAGTTGAAGCGTTCAACGGTGATCTTGTCAATCAGCTCGCTTCGCTGTTTCATACTAAGAATGTTATTCGCCCATGCGTTTGCCGATAGGGACAACATTACTAAACCTAAACTTATCGCTAGTAACTTTCTCATCCATGTTTCCTGTCTATTATTATTAAAATGATCACAGTGCGCGTCCATTTTTAGTAAACAAACCTAGCAAACAAAAATACAAAGTAAAACGCGCACGAGTGAGGTAACGTTAATCTAACACTAAATTTGAAAGTTCAGCTAGGCGTATCACTTAATAGCCCTAGTTATATGAAACGACTTCAATCTCTATGTTTTGCTGAGCCATGAAATAAAAGCGTCTACCTGGTTCATAATCGCCATGGCTAAAAGTATTGAAATTTAGTGCCAGAACCCGCTGCTCTGTTTCGTCTAAATTAGGCACAACAATACCGATGTGGTTGATATTGGCGAGGGTTTTATAATCGCTTTCAATATCATTGATAGTTTTAGGTCTGTAAAGGGCGAGGTAGTCTTTATCGTTTCCTACGTGCACCGTGTAGCCGTCATTTTTGGCGCCGCCGCTCCACCGTACTTTCCAACCAAATAGCGTACAAAGTAAGCTGGCTAGCTCATCTGGGTTTTCAACGGTGATATTCGCGTGCTCTAAGTATGCAGTTGTCATGTGTTTTTCCTTGTGTAGATAATCAACGAAAAACAGCTTAATATCTAAAGCTAACTTTAGATCAAGCATTTTTTACCCGTAATTTGAAATTGGAAAAAGGGCGTTATGGCACCAGAACCTATGGTAAGCATTGGCTTTATTGCTAAACGTACTGGCAATGCTGTTTCATTAATTCGCTATTATGCCAACGAAGGGCTTATTCCTTCTGTGCGCACAAGTGGCGGAAATAGAGCCTTTCCTCGCTCTGTTATTCGCAGGGTTTCTTTTATTTTAATAGCGCAAAACATGGGTTATTCCCTTGCTGAGATAAAGAGTCTGTTGTCTACACTTCCAGACAACAGAACGCCAACACAAGCTGATTGGGCAAAATTAAGTACGGTGTTTAATCAGCATATCGAAGCAAAAATTGCAGCGCTGACCAGTTTGAAGACGTCGTTAGAAGGCTGTATTGGCTGTGGGTGTTTGTCATTAGACCGCTGTAGGCTTTACAATACCGACGATAAAGTGGCAGCCCAAGGTAGCGGTGCCCAGTTGCTCGATGAAAACGTGCAATCCCAGTTCTTAGTTTCACACAAAAAGTAGCGCTTCATGCACCCAAAAAATCTTCACAAGAACGGCTATCCTATGGATACGCTGTGCCAGACATACCCAGCGCTCAAGTCTTTTCTCGTTCGTGCTAAAAGCGGCAATACCAGTATAGATTTCACCAGCCCAAAAGCGGTGAAGGTGCTTAATGCGGCCTTACTTCATCACTACTACCGTCTTGAATATTGGGATATTCCTGATGGCTATTTATGTCCCCCTGTACCTGGAAGAGCAGATTATATCCACGGTATTGCTGATTTATTAAAATCAACGAGCAGCAGTGCACAGGGTGAGCAGAGTCAACAGGGGAAAGATCAAAACGTTCGTGGGCTTGATATAGGCGTGGGCGCAAATGCTATCTATCCTATTATCGGCGTTACAACCTATGACTGGTCGTTCGTAGGGAGTGACGTTGACGACGTCGCAGTAAAAAGTGCTAAAGCTATTGCTAGTAAAAACAGTGTGTTAGCCCATAAGTTCCAAGTGCGTAAACAATTGAATAGAGCAAGTATTTTCAATGGTGTGATTAAAGAAAACGAACGATTTACTTTTACGATGTGCAATCCGCCGTTTCATAAATCTGCACAAGATGCGCTGTCTGGCACACGAAGAAAAACATCCAATTTAACTCGCAATAAGCAGAAACGTGCTAGTGGAAAGTTCTCCGATAATCGAGATCAAGGTCTCGGGTATCGTCCCCCCAATCTGCAAGGCAAACATGCCTCTAACCAAAGGCAGGGTGCAAACTTGAATTTTGCGGGTCAAGCTAATGAGTTGTGGTGTGAAGGCGGCGAGTTGGCCTTTATTCAACGCATGGTTAAAGAGAGTGTCTCTGTAAAAGACAATGTAGAATGGTTCACCTGCTTGGTGTCGAAGAGTGCCCATTTGAAACCAATTAAAACCAGTATTGATTATTATGGTGCAACCCAGTGCAAAGTGGTTGATATGGGGCAGGGTAGCAAGCTAAGCCGTTTTATTGCATGGTCTTTTGACCACTAATATCATACCAATGTTGATTTGACAGCTTATGTTATGTGAACAACTATATTGATGTTAGTTTGTATGTAATTATCAAAGTTTCGCTTTGTGAAATAACGCTTTGGGCGTCTTTATTTGTTTTTTGAGGGTCAATGAAAAGCCATCATTTTTCTGTATATAGCATCACCTGTTTGCTTCCCATCGTCGTTTTTCTTTTGACTTCCATCAATACTACTTCAGCATCTGAAAGCTACAGAGTTGAGCGATGGAAGGTGGCTGGCGCTCCTACCTATGATGAGGGTCAATACGTATCGGCTAATGGGCTCCCTCAAATATCCGTTAAGGCGATAGTCAAAGATAAAGATGGCTTTGTTTGGCTTGGTACAGAGAATGGCCTTGCTCGTTTTAACGGTCGAAAATTTGAGTTCTTCAACACCATAAATACTCCTGTGTTAGGGTCAAATTGGATCCACGATTTGTTTTTGGACAATACCGGCCGACTTTGGATAGTGACAGGCATTGGGCTGGTGAGTTTCTATGATGGAAAATTTGAAGTCGTTAACGCTAGTTTTGGTGATGAGAAAATAAGACAAGTTATTGCAGATAATAAAAGTAAAGTATGGGTGGTCACTGATTCGATTTGGTCATTTCAAGGCGACGAAGCAAAGTCATATGATTACGCAAAAAATACAATTACACATTCTTATTACGATGAACAAGACTTGTGGTTGTTGACTGCTAAAGGTGAGTTACTGCAAACGAACCTTGCATCGTCAGTAAAAGAAAAATGTCGCTACCCTTTAGGCGCTACAGCCAACTCCGAACGCTTCATAGTGCATGCAAATACAGCTTATATCTTGCAAGATCAAAAACTTCATCGCTTCAAGCTCTCTGTAGAGAACTGTCTGGTAACAGCTATGCCACCTACTACTGAGTTTACATTTAGAAGCATATTTAGCACTCATAGCGGTAAGGTTGTAGCAGTTTCAGATGAAGGTCAGTTACTCAACATTTCTTCGAATGCAAAGCCAACCATCCATAGCCTGACGCCATTTATAGATAATAATCTTTTGCTCGACACTAGCGTGCTTCTTAATGATGAAGAAACGTGGTTTCTCGGCACTAAAATAAATGGATTAGTCATTTTCTGGAAAACAAATCTTAGGCGTGAAGCGCCTAAACAAAATATATCTAGTGCGAGAGTATGGTCCTTCTTTAAACAAGAGGAAAATCTTTACGCCGCAACAAATAAAGGCGTGTTTGTAAAAAACGAAGAGGACAACTGGTCGTTAGCAGTTGCTACAAGTGCAATTGAAGGTAATGACGCTTACAGCGTTACTGAGCTTGATGATGAATTATGGGTGGGGACTCGCAAGGGACTTTTTAGGGGGCAAAGAGGGTCAACACAGCTCGAATCGATAGCCGAATTTACTGGGCTTCAGGTTAACACCTTCTACCACGATGGGAACGCGTTTTATGTCGCGACGACAAAAGGATTATTTCAGTTTTACGGGACCGATTTCAAGCCTATTTCAACTTTTGAAAACCAATCTGTTCGCAGTATCTTAAGAACGTCAGACGGCGTTTTGTGGGTTGGCACAGAGTCAGGTCTATTTGGTCTGAAAGACGGTAAATGGCAGGAAGTTGACTTACTTAGCGGCACGAGTGTTTTCGCCTCTTCGCTTCTTGAGTTAAACGATGGAAGGCTACTTCTTGGAACTTACGGGCACGGCTTATTAATGCTCGATGAGTCTAAACAGTGGCGCTCGTTCAATATCAAAAATGGCTTGCCGTTCCAAGACCTTTTCAGCGTTACAGCGCGCGGTGGCAAGCTTTGGCTGAGCGCTGCAAGTGGTATTGCTTATGTGGAAATAAACAACATTAGTGATACTCAATTGAAGAGTACGGTTGTGTTGCGGGATGACGGTACTTTCAGCGCGCGTACAGATTTACGGTGTTGTAACGGAGCGGGTAATCTGCGAGCTGTTGTATTTAAAGATATCTTATATTTACCAACATTAAATGGTGTATTAGCAGTACAAAATAGTGAGAGTCGAAAGCTAACAGAACAAGCAGTCATTACTGGCGTCTACGTGGACGGTAAACGGGAAAATAGTTATAGCAATCGAATTAGTCTCAACAAAAAGCGAAACGCAGAAATTATTTTTTCGCGCCCTGTTTTTTCTGCAGAGTCTGTTCCAGAGTACCGATACCGTCTAGACGATAGCGACTGGATTTATTCAGGTCCACGTGAAGAGGCTTTCTTGGCTAAGCTGTCAGCAGGTGAAACTACCTTTGAAGTTCAATCTAGACTAGAGGGCGAGGCTTGGTTACCAGGAGACACAATAGTTCTTTATGTAGATCCAAATTGGTGGGAATCTATATGGGCAAAGCTAATTGCCGCCTTAGGCTTGCTTGCAATTTTTTATGTCATTTACCGCCTTCGCATTGCCTCTTATCGACAACGAAACGAGGTGCTTGAAGCACGAGTCAATGAGCGTACTGCAGCATTTGAACGGGTCAATAAGGAACTTCAACAAAAAAACAAAGCGCTGGAAGAAGCGGCGATCACCGACCCGTTAACTGGGTTATATAATCGAAGAGCAGTTAAGCGTTTCGTACCTAATATTTTTGATTTAGTAAATGGAAAAGCAAAGCAAGTTGATACCTCAATTGAAATAGATAATGTATGTGCCATTTTTCTAATCGATCTAGACAATTTTAAACACTTAAATGACACCTATGGGCATGATAAAGGTGATAGTGCACTTTATCATGTCGCAAGAGCTTTGCAGACAGTAAGTCGCGATACCGACAAGTTGATAAGGTGGGGAGGAGAGGAGTTTCTGTTGGTCGTTCCTTCCATTAACTCAAGCGATATCGTCGAATTTAATAAGCGATTGCATAGGTCTATCCGTCATTCCGCACCTAATTAACTGATTTATTTTTCTTGACACCGATCCCCCATTTTGATCTATTACTCATCTTTGG
>NZ_JANHZQ010000036.1:0-52943 GCF_041414725.1 Alteromonas sp. DY56-G5
TATCGCGATCGCAGCCTTCGGCTGCTAGAAAAAATAAACCCCTCCGAAAAAAGAGGGGTTTATCATCAATCTGAGCCCCGCTTCCAAGCGGGGCTTTTTTTATGCACTATTGTTCATTAAGTGACACTAAATTCTTATTAAAGTTGCATTTTTCATTAGACGAAAAGATTAAAAACTATACACAATAATTACTATCGTTTTCCCAAATACCTACTAAGCTGAAATTACGGGGTTCCGTATTTAAGGGGTATTCATGGGTATTTTTGAACACTATCAAAGTCGCTATGAAGAGCGAAAACAGGAAGAGTTCACCATTGGGGAGTTCCTTGAAATTTGTAAAGAGGATCAAACCGCTTATGCAAATGCGGCAGAACGTTTGCTACAAGCTATCGGTGAGCCTGAATTAATCGACACTGCCAACGACCCGGCACTTAGCCGCATTTTCTCAAACCGCGTTATTTCTCGTTATCCAGCTTTTTCAGAATTCTATGGCATGGAAGAAGCCATAGAACAAATCGTTTCTTACCTTAAACACGCCGCACAAGGTCTTGAAGAGAAGAAACAAATTCTCTATTTGCTCGGCCCAGTGGGTGGCGGTAAATCGTCTCTGGCAGAGAGACTTAAAGAACTGATGCAACACGTACCTATTTACATGCTGAAAGGCTCGCCTGTTAACGACCATCCATTCTGTCTGTTTGATGTCAAAGAAGATGGCGACATTTTACAAAAAGAGTACGGCATTCCTAAGCGCTACTTAAAAACCATTATGTCGCCGTGGGCACGCAAACGCCTGCATGAATTCAATGGCGATATTACCCAGTTCAAGGTGATTCGCGTTTATCCATCAGTGCTCGACCAGGTGGGTATCGCTAAAACCGAACCCGGTGACGAAAACAACCAAGATATTTCATCTTTGGTGGGTAAAGTTGATATTCGCCGCTTAGAACAATATGCACAAAACGACCCTGATGCTTACAGTTATTCAGGTTCACTATGTAAGGCCAATCAGGGCTTAATGGAATTTGTGGAGATGTTCAAAGCACCGATTAAAGTGCTGCATCCACTTTTAACTGCTACACAAGAGGGTAACTACAACCCAACAGAGGGCTTCTCTGCCCTTCCCTTCGATGGGCTTATACTTGCGCATTCAAACGAATCTGAGTGGCAATCGTTTAGAAACAATAAGAATAACGAAGCCTTCCTAGACCGTGTCTATATAGTAAAAGTACCGTACTGTTTGCGAGTACGTGAAGAAATTAAGATCTACAAAAAGTTACTAGACAGCAGCGAGCTTAACGGCGCGCCCTGTGCGCCAGACACGCTAGAGTGTTTAGCGCAGTTTACTGTGTTATCGCGCTTGAAAGAGCCAGAGAACTCCAGTCTGTTTTCTAAAATGCGCGTGTATGATGGCGAGAGCCTGAAAGACACCGACCCGAAAGCCAAGTCTTATCAAGAGTACCGCGACTACGCCGGTGTCGATGAAGGCATGGAAGGGTTATCCACCCGCTTTGCATTTAAGATTCTCTCCAGGGTTTTTAACTTCGATCATCAAGAAGTGGCGGCAAACCCAGTCCATTTGTTTTATGTACTGGAGCGTCAAATTGAACGGGAGCAGTTCCCTCAAGAAACCGCTGATAAGTATTTGGAGTTTTTGAAAGGCTACCTCATTCCTCGCTACGTGGAATTCATTGGTAAAGAGATTCAAACGGCTTACTTAGAATCGTATTCTGAATATGGGCAAAACCTGTTTGACCGCTATGTAACCTATGCTGATTTCTGGATCCAAGACCAAGAGTATCGCGACCCAGAAACCGGACAGCTGTTCGACAGAGCGTCACTGAATGCTGAGTTAGAAAAAACAGAGAAGCCTGCAGGAATAAGTAATCCGAAAGACTTCCGTAACGAAATCGTTAACTTTGTTTTGAGAGCCCGTGCAAATAACGGCGGCAAAAACCCAGCATGGACCAGTTACGAGAAACTTCGCACCGTGATTGAGAAGAAAATGTTTTCTAACACGGAAGACTTACTGCCGGTTATTTCTTTCAACACCAAAGGCTCTGCAGAGGAGCAGAAAAAACACGACGACTTTGTAAATCGTATGACCGAGAAGGGATATACGCAAAAACAAGTTCGGTTGCTGTGTGAATGGTACCTGCGCGTACGTAAAGCGTCTTAGCGCTAAACGCATGTGGTGCTGAAGCGCGTGTAATGCGTGCTTCAGCACGGGTATTTGTAGTTCACAACAAGACAAGCAGGTGTGTATGGCGCATTTTATTGACCGAAGGTTAAACAGCAAAGGTAAGAGTACGGTAAACCGCCAGCGCTTTATTAAGCGTTACAAACAGCAGATAAAGCGCGCTGTTTCTGATGCAGTGGGTAAACGTTCTGTTACCGATTTAGATTCTGGCGAGCAAATTAGCATTCCAGCCAGAGATATCTCTGAACCTATTTTTCATACCGGCCGCGGCGGCAGTAGAGATATTGTCCACCCCGGCAACGACCAATTCACAGCGGGTGATAAAATTGATAGGCCGCCAGGCGGCGGTGGCAAGGGCGCAGGCGAAGGCGACGCTAGCAATGAAGGCGAAGGCCAAGATGAGTTCGTATTTTCTATATCTAAAGACGAATATTTAGACCTACTTTTTGAAGATTTAGCGCTTCCCAACCTAAAGAAAAATCAATTTGATAAAGTCACCCAATACGAAACCTATCGCGCAGGTTATCAGACCGATGGCGTGCCAAGTAATTTAGATATTGTTCGCTCACTCAAAGGCTCTGTGGCAAGGCGTATTGCCTTAAGCGGAAGTGATAGAAATAAACTGAGAGAGCTTGAAGAAAAACTTGCACTGCTTATAGAAGACAAGCACGACAATACGTTAGCCATAAATGCATTAAAAGAAGAAATTGAAGCACTTAAAGCCAAAATAGCCCGAGTGCCTTTTATTGATACTTTCGATTTGCGCTTTAAGAACTATGACAAGCGTCCGCTTCCCTCAAGCAAAGCCGTAATGTTTTGCTTAATGGATGTATCTGGCTCTATGGACCAAGCCACCAAAGACATGGCTAAACGGTTTTATATCTTGCTGTATCTCTTTTTGACGCGAACCTACGAAAACGTAGACGTGGTGTACATTCGTCATCACACGCAAGCGAAAGAAGTAGACGAGCACGAGTTTTTCTACTCTCAAGAAACCGGCGGCACTATTGTTTCAAGTGCATTGAAGCTAATGGATGAAGTCGTTCGCGAGCGCTACAGCGATGGAAACTGGAATATCTATGCAGCACAAGCGTCAGATGGCGATAATTGGGCTGATGACTCGCCGCAGTGTCGTGACTTGCTTACCGCTAAACTGCTACCCGCAACCCGTTACTATGCCTATATTGAAATAACCGAGAGGCAGCACCAAAGTTTGTGGCGAGAATACGAGAAAGTGGCCGCCACTCACGACAACTTTGTATGTAAGCACATACAAACACAGGCCGACATCTATCCTGTGTTCAGAGAGCTATTCAAACGCTCTGAACAAGATGCGCAGCAAGGAGCCTAATATGACAACCGACGCTATGGCAAAAGAAAACAGCAAGCCTGAAACTTCAAAACGCCACTTATTAAGCGATGGGCCCGACTGGACGTTTCCACTTATCGAAGAGTATGAGCAACATATCGATCGCATCGCCAAAAAATTTAAGTTAGACACCTATCCCAATCAAATTGAGGTGATCACCGCAGAGCAGATGATGGATGCTTACGCCAGCATCGGCATGCCGCTTAACTACACGCACTGGAGCTTTGGAAAAAAGTTTATTCAAACTGAGCAACAATACCGTCGTGGACAAATGGGGCTGGCTTACGAAATCGTCATTAACTCTGACCCCTGCATTGCGTATTTAATGGAAGAGAACACCATTACCATGCAAGCGCTCGTTATGGCTCATGCGTGCTACGGTCACAACTCATTCTTCAAAGGCAACTACTTATTCAAAACCTGGACCGATGCCAGCTCTATCATCGACTACCTAGTATTTGCTAAAAACTACATTGCTAAATGCGAACAAAAATATGGATTTGACGAAGTCGAAAATATGCTCGACTCGTGCCACGCGCTAATGAATTACGGCGTTGACCGATACAAACGCCCGCAGAAAATTTCGTTACAGGAAGAGAAAAACAGACAAGAAGAGCGCGAGGCCTACCTGCAATCGCAAGTGAACGAGCTTTGGCGCACCCTGCCAAATAGCCCGCATAGCAAACACAAAGAAAAAATTCGTTTTCCACAAGAACCGCAAGAAAACCTGCTTTATTTTATTGAAAAAAACGCACCTTTACTTGAACCTTGGCAACGTGAAATTGTGCGTATTGTACGGAAAGTTTCGCAGTATTTTTATCCGCAAAAACAAACCCAAGTAATGAATGAAGGATGGGCCTGTTTTTGGCACTATCACATTCTAAATGAGATGTATGACGAGGGTTTGGTCAGCGACCGCTTCATGATGGAGTTTTTGCACAGTCATTCAAGCGTCGTTATGCAGCCAGAGTACAACAGCCCTTATTACTCTGGCATCAATCCGTATGCGTTAGGCTTTTCCATGTTCATGGATATTAAACGAGTGTGTCAGTCCCCCACTGAAGAAGACTATAAATATCTTCCAAGTATTGCGGGAAAAGACTGGCTTGAGACCGTGCATTTCGCCATGGAAAACTTTAAAGACGAAAGTTTTATCAGTCAGTTTTTATCGCCTAAAGTTATTCGCGACTTTAAGTTATTCGCCCTTGAAGATGACACCACCAAGCCCTTTATTGCGGTGAGCGCTATTCATGACGAAATGGGTTATCAAATTATTAAAGAGAAGCTGTCTGCTCAATACAATTTGAGTAATTTAGAACCCAACATTCAGGTACATAACGTTGATGTGAGGGGCGATCGTTCGCTTACTCTTCGCTATATTCCTCAGCGAGGAATTCCGCTAGGCGATTCAAAAGATGAAGTTATGCGCCACCTGCACAGGCTGTGGAAATTTGATGTACGTTTAGAGCAAGACAATGGTGATGATGGTATTGACGTGATATCAGAGTGTAAACGTGCACCGCAGGCGTAAGCCTGCGGTCAGCCCTCAGAACAAGATTTTAAGCCGCCTTTGCACTTTCCATTTCTTTTCTGGAACACAGTAACAATGACAGTGCGCCTATTGCTGCAAAAACGGCTGCGGTAACGAACGTCTCATAGGCGTTAGTGCCTTGCTGCCACTGCTGCCCTGCCATGTAGTTTCCAAATGCGCCACCTAATCCAAACGCTATACTGATGTATACCGCTTGCCCTCGGCTTTGATACGCCTTCGGCAGGAACTGATGGATAAAATGCACCGATACTGCATGCGTTAAACCAAAGCTTAACGCATGAATAAGCTGACTCAACACAATCACCATAAAGGTATCAGCGAATGCCGCCATGACATACCAGCGAAGCCCTGTCAGTGCGATGCTCACAAACAATAAATTCCACACGCCAAACTGGCTAATCAGACGGCGGGCAATAAGAAATATCCCCACCTCGGCAAGTACCCCAAGCGCGATAAAGATGCCAGTTTGTTGGCCGCTGTAATCAAGGTCGCGCATGTAAAGTGCGAAAAATCCGTAATACGCACCAAAGCTAATTTGCAAGCACGCTGAAGCGAATATAAAGATGGCGAAAGGTTTTTGTTTGGCGTATTTCCAAATACTTCCCGCCGTAGACGTTTCAGGTGCAGCTTCTTTGGGCGCACGTATGAACAAGGTACTGATGAACAGTAACGCGAGTACGCCAATACTGGCGTGCACTGGCGTGTCGGTAGAAAAAATATCTAGGGCTTTACCCACACCTACCGTCAAACAAATAAAGCCAACGCTCCCCCATAGCCTTACCTGCCCATACGTGGCATTGGTTTTCGCCACCGTGTTCATCGTGATAACTTCAAGTTGAGGCAACACCGCTGTCCAGAACATCATCATCAACCCGAAAGCCAACGTAAGCCCCCAAAAACTGGTGAAGTAAAACACCGAACTGAAAGTTAGTACGGTGAGCAAGCAGCCTAAACGCATTACGCCAATGGCATTACCCGTTTTATCGGCCACGCCAGCCCATAGGCCTGGCCCTAAAATACGCGCTAGCGTTATAACAGCAAAAAGTTCACCGATTTCGGCAGAGGAAAATCCCCGCCCATCAAGGAAGATACCTAAATAAGGCACAAGCACGCCAAGCTGACCGAAGTAAAGCCAGTAGGTGATAGCAAGAATAAAGAGGCCGGTTTTGCTGCTTGCTGGGCTCGCCGCAGTATTGTTGGCATCGTTTAGGCCATTTGGTGACA
This sequence comes from Alteromonas sp. DY56-G5, assembly GCF_041414725.1. NCBI lineage: Bacteria > Pseudomonadati > Pseudomonadota > Gammaproteobacteria > Alteromonadales > Alteromonadaceae > Alteromonas > Alteromonas sp. DY56-G5. The sequence goes on from NZ_JANHZQ010000036.1 coordinate 6,343, forward strand.
ATTCACATCTCCATATGCAAAAACGCCACTAGCGCAGAACCGGCAGTGGCGAATGATAGAATTAATTAGCGCAACATGCGCTCATGCTGCGTGTATCTTTAATCCGCGTTAACGTCGCAGTCTTGGCATTGCGGTCTTGCGATTTAAAAAACTGCTATGCCTGACCCGCAATTGGTTTCGTGGTCGACTGCACACCGGCATTTTGCGCGCGGTGGCGTAGCAGATGATCCATCAATACCAGTGCCAGCATGGCTTCAGCAATAGGTACAGCACGGATACCCACACACGGGTCGTGACGACCTTTGGTGACGATATCGATTTCTTCATTGTCTTTATTGATAGTTTTACCGGGAACCGAAATACTTGAGGTCGGCTTAAGCGCCATGTGTACTTCAATATCCTGACCGGTAGAGATGCCGCCTAGCACGCCACCTGCATGATTAGATGTGAATCCTTCAGGAGTAAGCGTATCGCGGTGTTCACTGCCTTTTTGATTAATAACATCAAAACCATCACCAATTTCCACGCCTTTCACGGCGTTAATTCCCATCATGGCGTGGGCGATTTCAGCATCTAGCCTATCGAAAACAGGCTCGCCTAGGCCTACAGGCACATTCTTCGCAACAACCGATACTTTCGCGCCAATGCTGTCGCCTGACTTTTTAAGGTCTCGCATGTACTCGTCCAGCGCGTCTAGCTTAGACTCATCAGGACAGAAAAACGGGTTAGTGTTGGTTACGCTGTGATCAACCTTATCTACTGTTACCGGCCCAAGCTGAGACAAATAGCCTAATACCTCAATACCGTGCACTTCTTTAAGGTACTTTTTCGCAATACCACCTGCGGCTACGCGAATAGCCGTTTCACGTGCAGACGAACGACCACCACCGCGATAGTCACGGCTTCCGTACTTTTGATCGTAGGTATAGTCAGCGTGGCCTGGACGAAAGCGGTCCTTGATATTGCCGTAATCTTGGCTTCGCTGATCTTTATTTTTAATTAATAAACCAATACTGGTGCCAGTAGTTTTACCTTCAAATACGCCAGATAAAATTTGTACTTCATCGTCTTCTCTTCGCGCCGTAGTATAACGAGAGGTGCCGGGCTTACGTCTGTCTAAATCAACCTGAAGATCTTCTTCAGTGATCTCAAGTCCTGGAGGGCAACCGTCTACTACACCGCCAATTGCAATGCCGTGGCTTTCACCAAACGTGGTTACAGTGAAAAGTTTTCCGAAGCTGTTACCTGACATAATTAACTATTAATCCTTACTACTAAAATACTGTACTAGTGTGTCTTTGCGCACGGCGAAAATACCTGAACCACCGTTATCGAATTCAAGCCAAATCACTTCTAACCCGGGGAACCTTTCGCTCATGTGCACTTCGCTATTTCCAACTTCAACGAATAACCAGCCACCGTCATTAAGGTAAGTTGGCGCCTCTTTAAGCATGATATCAACCAGTTCCAGACCGTCTTCACCTGCGGCAAGGGCAAGCTCAGGCTCGTGGTGATACTCTTCAGGCAAGTCAGCCATGTCCTCTGCGTCAACATAAGGCGGATTAGACACGATAAGGTCGTATTTCTGCCCTTCTAAACTTGAAAACAGGTCAGACTGAATGGGATAAACACGGTGACTAAGACCATGCTCCTGAATATTAATATCGGCCACTTCCAATGCATCTGTGCTGATATCAACGGCATCTACCTGCGCCTCTGGGTATGCATGAGCAAGCGCAATAGCAATACACGCACCGCCCGTGCACATATCAAGAATACTGTTAGGCGTCGATTCTACAAATGGCGCAAACTCTTTTTGAATAAGTTCAGCAAATGGAGAGCGAGGAATGAGCACTCGCTCGTCTACGTAGAACGGCATACCGCAGAACCAGGCTTCGTTTGTGATATAAGGTAATGGCATGCGAGTTTGCACGCGCTTTAAAACAAGCTCTGCAATCTTCTCTCGCTCGCTTTTCGTTAAGCGAGACGTCATTACGCTGTCCCCAACTTGTTCCAATATAGGATGAGGCAAATGTAAGGCTTGCATAACTAGGCTTGTCGCTTCATCCCATGCATTGTCAGTACCATGACCAAAATACAAAGCCGCATCGTTAAAACGGCTGGTTGCCCATCGTGTCATATCTAACAGGGTATGCAGATCTTCAATGGCTTCTTCGAGGTAAAACTTATCGGTCATGGCGTTTGGGTACATCAAAAATTTCAAAGCTGGTATCATACCCAAACTTCATACCGATTCACATAATTAACTACGTACCGAATCTTTCTATTCGTTATAATTTAGGCGTTTTGAATCGTTAAACTCGAGTGTATTAACCCAAGCTATCGTTGATGAAAACCTTCAAAAAAGAACTCAAAGCCTTAAAGAGGCAGCTTTCTGAACCTCATCGCCATAAAAGTCAGGCGAGACAGGAGGGTGCCCGGAATGGAAATATGTCTACGAATACCGAGGAAGAGGCCTTTTCATTTGCCGATGCTATGCAGGGAGTGACGCCTTTATCACAGGATAAAGTTGAGCCTGATAAACAAGTTGAGTTATTTAAGAAGTCGCAGCAGGTAAAAGGTAAACACCTAAAACACAGCAAGCAATTAGCGGCAAGCTTCGACTTTTCTGATATGTATCAGGCAGCATTGCCTCAGGAAGGGCCAATGCGTTTTTGTCAAGAAGGTGAGTCGACGCATATTTTAAAGCAGCTGCGCCGCGGCGACTACTCGCCAGAAATGACCTTAGATTTACATGGCCTTACCCGCGAGATGGCGAAAGCCGAGCTTGCCGCACTTATTCACACCGCAAGAAAAGAACTGATAGATTGCGTGTGCGTAATGCATGGCTTTGGTCAGGGCGTATTAAAAGCCGCCCTGCCCCATTACTTAGTTCAGCACCCACAGGTACGTGCGTTTCATCAAGCGCCACTTGAATATGGTGGACAAGCAGCGCTACTGGTACTCATCGACATACCGCTTCAAAACAACAAGCGTTAATTTTCGCCTGAGCAGCCATACACGGTGATTTATTTGTCTTCATCTGCACTGTTGTGCATAAACAAATAAGTGTAATACATCATCATCGCTACAATAATGCCTATTCCTAGTAGTGAGCCCCATACCACGGGGTCTTTCATCATAGTCCACAACATAAGTAATCTCCTCTTCAACTAAGTGAATAGTAGAAGAGGCGTTAGATAGAGGATGTGATCCAGATCAAATTCGATTTCTAGTCGTTAGCTGTCGGCCTAATTATTTGATCCAGGTCAACATACAGTTAATACCAATCCGCATATTTGTCGCGCCATCACAATTGGGGCTTTGCCATACTTAGTTGTAACGATTGAATATGTTCAGGTTTCCCTCATAACCAAGCAACGCCTCCGCATTACGGCACAGCTGCTCCATCGACTCACTAACTTGTATATCAAAATTGGGGGGTGTTGCTCGAAGACTGTGTTGAAAGATTTTGGCGTTTACATGGTTCGCAAGCAAAAGAAAACCCAAACATCCATACGTTCTCAGAAAGGGAAGCCGTGAGCAAAGTTGAGATGCGGCAGTATGTGTAATCGTTAAACTTTTGTCGGGAATAGATAGAATTACCCACTTATCAAGTTTCTGACCCTCTCTTGCGATATTCCTAAACCATCCGTCGACAACGCTATCGTCGTATACATTGCTTGGTATATCAAATAGAACATTGTTGACGTTGAAAAAACGGTATTGATGCTGACTACCTACCATGGCTACCTCCTGTTATGCCTTCATTCAATTGGTAGAGTGGAGCACTGAGCAAAGATCAGTTTTGACAGGGCGAATTCGCCTAGTTAGGACTGTTATGGCTATCGTCTGGCATTATTGAACTGATTAACATTGTGGGCCTGCAGACAAGCAAGTACTTTTTCACTCAACCACAGTGTTGCCTGAGCAGTGTCGTCAAAGTATTCGAATGCTAGTGTTGAAGATTCATAAACACGAGACCAAAACTTCTTTTGCATTGCCACACCTTCTGGTTCATGAAGCACCACTGCCGTGGCAATTAGCCCCAATGCTACGGCTTTACTAACAATTTCTTGCCCAGCGTTAGTAGCCTCCATGGGCGCAAGTGCCAGACCATGCACATTTACTAAGCTTCCCCAACACGGTGTATCAATATTCTTTCTTTGTGCGCCAACCACACGCTCATACTTTTGCATGAACTCAAGATTAAACGGACCTACTAAGTCAATATGTAGAATATTTTGCTCTGCTTGAAAATGAGCGTGAACCTCTCCATGCGCACTAAACTTGTCTATATCCATACGTTCCTCCACTTGAAAAGTATAGAACAAGATCAGGGCCAGATAAATTTGTTGCATATTGAGGGATAGAATTAATTTACAAAAAGGTATTGCAAATCATTCTCATTTACACTATCTTGTAAATGCCTGTTCGACGTTGGGTAAAAAACGGTCTTGGCTTAGCGTCGCTGAGGGATAGACGCCCGTCTATCCCTCAATTTTTTTCTTCAATACATTTTTCTACTTATTTTAATCAACGTTCATAGACGCATAAAAAAAGCGACTATCACGTCGCTTTTTCTCGCTTCTTTAATTTAGCTAAACAGCTTCATAAACCAACCTTTTTGAAGATCTTCCTCGCAGGTTTTAAGTTGCGTAGCATAGCGCAGCGAGCGCGCTTTAACTTTTGACGCCACTTTCTTAAGCCACGGCTTTCTATCATAGCTTCTGCGTTTGTACCCGCCCCATCCTTCGTGATAGTTAAGGTATTGCGCGTAGGCATCCCATTTAGAAATACCGTTCACTTTTTGCGACTTGTAAATAAACCATCCCATAAAGTCGATAGCGTCCTCGAAATCATCACGATCTGCACCACTGTTATCTGTTTCTCTCATATAGTCAGACCAGGTAGGTGTTTTCGCTTGTGAATAGCCATAAGCCGAACTAACACGCCCCCAAGGAATAAGCCCGAAGAAAACGTAATCACGCGGTGGAAGCGCATCGTGGCGGAAGGAACTTTCTTGATACATCATGGCCATTGGAACATGTATAGGCACACCCCATTTATCGCGGGTATCAGCAGCTGCATCATACCAATCGTCCTTTTCGTAGAATATTTCGCACAAATTACTGATGTCTTTAGGAGGCGTAGTTGCACACCCAGCGATAAACAGCGGAAAAAGAACGATGAGAGTTGATAAAAAAACAACCAATTTTTTGAACTTTTGGTTCATAGCTTGTCTTAACTAATGTTCTAGTAAAATGTGTGTTTCCCTGGAACCCTTCGATGCCTGACCTATGTCAGGCATTTTTTTTTGCTGGGGCCTCAGCGAAATAATCACGAATAAATGTATCAAAGTCTTTAACATCAGCAGCTTCTATTTCTTTTTGAGCAGCAAACGACACGTCAGCTTGGGCAGCAAAACCAGCAGCATCCGTATCCGTGTATTCAAAAGACTTCATCTCAGCTTGATAAGCTTGTGCCAGTTCTAAGCCCAACACGCCATTATCTTTGTCACTTTCTAGCAAAGTAGCAAGTAGTTTACCTGACGGTGTTAGCGCCGGATCCGCCACTTTTTCAGCCTCGACGTTCACCGCTTGTGTATAACGCGACGTATCATTGGCTAAATCGAGTAATTCGGCCGCTTGCTCGAAGGACTTAAACAGAGAGGCACACCATTTAGGTAGTGAAATATTTTCTCCGCCATTTTGCAGGAGCAAATCAGGGTTTCGCCCTTCTAACACCACTTTATTCATATTCTCTTTAGCTTCTTTAAGCTGCGCTTCGTCAAGTTCTGCACTTGGCATTAGTAAGCACGCCACTAAGAAAACATCTAAGAAATCGAATTGCGTCTGTGAAATACCAATTGCCGAAAATGGATTTACATCTAGAGCGCGCACTTCAATGTAGCTGATACCGCGTCTAACCAAAGCGTCTGTTGGCTTTTCCATTGACTGAGTGGGCTGCTTAGGGCGTATAGGCGAGTACAGTTCATTTTCAATTTGAATGATGTTGCGACTTAACTGTTGATAATTGCCCTCTTCGCCTGCAGCAAACTGGCTGAACCGGGATGACGGCGTATTCATCGCATCGCGCAGCAAGGTGACATAGTTGTCTAGCTTGTTGTAACAAATCTTAAGCGACGATTGCTCTGCACTTGTGTAGCCTAAATCACTCATGCGAAGTGATGTCGCGTATGGCATGTATACCGTGCCCTTACCTACCTTTTTAAAAGGTAACGCATGCTGCTTTCCTTTTAAAAACGATCCACATAATGCAGGGGATGCACCGTACAAATAAGGAATAAGCCAACACAACCTGCGGTAGTTGCGGATAAGCCCAAAATAATCGGCTGAAGTCTGCTCTTGAGAATGTTCTTTTCCGTTCAGTTCAGCCCATAGCTTCCAAAACGTTTCGGGAAGAGAAAAGTTGAAATGCACGCCGGCAATTGCCTGCATCATACTGCCGTAGCGGTTTTTAAGACCAATGCGATATACACGCTTCATCTTGCCCACATTTGACTCACCAAAATAGGCGATGGGAATGTGCGCTTCATCATCTATAAAGCATGGCATACTTAGCGGCCATATTTGCTCTTCACCAATATTATCAATAACGAATTTATGGATATCTTTTAACTGAGAAATCGTTTTGGCAGCACTGTTTTCTGGCGGCGTAATGAATTCAAGCAACGATTCAGAAAAGTCTGTGGTGATTGAATCATGGGTTAGCGCAGATCCCAGCGGTTTAGGATGGGGTGTTTGTGCCAACGTACCGTTCGGGTTTATACGAAGGGCTTCGCGCTCAACACCGCGCTTAATATCTTTTAGCGCAGCAAGAAATTCGGGTGACTTAAGCGCAGCAATGCGCGCTTCAAAACGGGATGAGTCTACAGTCAAAATGGTGGTCCGTTATGTCAATATAGCCCCCTGTTATGGGGGGCAATAATGTAAATTCAACAAAAATCAATCTATCAGTTTAACGTTTCTCGGGTATTACTCTCTACTGATAACTCGATAATTGGCATCGATAGCGCGTTTAACTGAGGCAAAATTTTAGCTTTATCGCCTACTACAATAATTTGCATCTTATCAAGATTCAAATATTGCTTTGCCAAGGTATCCATCGTTTTCTCATCAATATTGTTGATAATAGCAAGCTGCTCTTCACGATAGCCTTTATCAAGACCATAGCTAAGCAATTGCCTTAAAAAGCGCGCTTTACTGGTAGGTGTTTCAAATTCAAGTGCGTCGCTTAACGTAAAGGCATTGCGCATGAACGCAATTTCTTCCTCGGTTACACCTTCAGTGCGGTAGCGATTAATCTCTTTTAAAATTTCAGCGATACCTTCACCTGTGTTAGCAGCAGTGAGGTCGGTACTTGCTTCAAACCAGCCAAGGGTTTTGCCACCAACGAAACCACTATTTGCTCCATAGGTGAAGCCTTTATCTTCTCGAAGGTTCAGATTTATGCGGCTATTAAATGCTCCCCCTAATGGGAAGTTCATAAGGCGAGACTTAAAGTGATCGCCTGTCGCATCAAAAGGTAAGCTTCTATCAACAATAAATACTACCGACTGAACCGCTTCTGGGCTATCCACTAGGAAGATTTGGTTTTCTTCGTACTTGGGAAAGTCGCTGTAATCAGCAAATTCATAGGTATTCCCCTTCCACTGACCAATAAAGTCTAGTGTATTCACCATGTCTTTTTTCGGTAAGTTACCAACAACGACGATACTCGCTTTATCTGGCGAATAGTAATTGGCATAAAACGTTTTAACATCTTCCAACGTGATATTCTGCACAGTTTGCAGCGTGCCTTCATCCGGCAGGCTGACACGATTCTCTTCACCAAACAAAACGAGGTCACGCGCGCGGCGGGCTAAGCTAGACGGCGTTTTCGCTTGTTGCTGCAAGCCTTGTACAACACGCTCTTTCATGCGGTCAAAATCTTCTTGAGTGAACGCAGGGTTGAACAGCTTTTCTTTTAATAGCGCTAGGGTTTCATCTAAATGCTTGGTTAAAGTAGACACGTAAACCTGTGAGTATCTACCTGCAGTACTAAATCGGATAGCGCTACCCAGTTTTGCAAGTTCGCTAGCTAATTCTTCATTGCTGTAATGCTTTGTAGTTTCATTCATAAGTAACGCGGTTAAGTAGGCCGTACCCGCTTTACCTTCAGGGTCTAGCAACATGCCGCCATCCATACCTAATGTAAGCGTTACCGTTGGCGTTTCGGTGCTGGTTACGCCAAGTATTTCAATGCCGTTAGCAAGTTCAGATTCCCAATAATCAGGAACTTCCACAACCGGTGCCTCACCGGCTTTCGGCATTACGCTTCTATCAAAGCTAGGGGCGGTATTGGTAGATAGGGCACTGGAAAAGGCTTCGTCATCAGACACATCTACCGTATCGATTTCAATATTTCTCACCGGACGTTCAAAGGTCTGCTTAGCCGCAGCGAGCTGAACCTGCCCTTTGGGCACCACGCTTAATACAACGCTATTGGCGTCTTTAATATATTTGTTGTAAACACGCATCACGTCTTCAGCAGTTACGGCGTTGTAGCGCTCAATATCTTCAGCAATCAAATCTGGCGTTTGGTAAAAGGTTTCGTTAGCAGCGAGGGCTGACACTTTGCCAGATACACTTTGTAAACCAAATACCGTACGCGCTTCAATTTGCCCTTTTGTACGCGCTAAATCATCTGCCGTTACACCACGTGTTTCAAACTCTTTAAGGGTTTCATTCAGTACGTTCTGGAGAGTAGAAAGCGAGGTGACTTTTGCTGGATTAGCCAAAGCGAGTAGCTGAAATTCACAGGCAAGTTCGCGGCAAGGGTGAGACACCACGGCTTGCACCGCCATGCCTTCTTTCACTAGGTTTTTGTAAAACAGTGAGGTTTTTCCACCGCCTAAAATATCGGCCAATACGTCCAGTGGCGCTTCGTCTTCATGGCGACCATACACTGTAGGATAAGTTATTTGCAGAAGCGGAAGATGAACTTTATCTTCTAACGTTACATAACGGGTTTCGTCTAGCGTTACTGGCTGAGGCTCAGGCTCTTCTACTTTCGGTCCTGTTGGGATTTCCCCAAAGTACTTATTCACCCACGCTTTGGTTTTGGCTACGTCGATATCGCCACCAATAGTTAGGACCGCATTGTTCGGGCCATACCAGCGCTTAAAAAAGGCTTTTAGGTCATTGACGTCAACGCGGTCTAAATCTTCTACATAGCCGATAGTCATCCACGAGTATGGATGCCCTTCGGGATATAACGCTTCACCATTAAGCTCGAAACGCAATCCGTAGGGCTGATTGTCCACACGCTGCGCACGCTCGTTTTTAACCGTTTCTCTTTGGTTTTCAAACTTAGTTTGGTCTACGGCTTCTAACAGATAGCCCATTCTGTCAGATTCTAGCCAAAGGACTTTCTCCAATTGGTTAGCCGGTACGGTTTCAAAATAGTTTGTGCGATCGGTATTGGTTGTGCCGTTTAAGTTACCGCCCGATTCCGTAACAACCTTAAAATGCTGCTCATCGGCAACGTGTTTTGAGCCTTGAAACATCATGTGCTCAAAAAAGTGAGCAAAACCCGATTTACCTACCTCTTCTCGCGCAGAGCCAACGTGATAGGTAACGTCAACATGAACCAGTGGATCAGAATGGTCTTCGTGGAGAATGACGGTAAGTCCGTTTTCTAATGTGTACTTTTCGTAAGGAATAGACACGGTGTTCGACGAATCAGCTACTGTGTTTAGTTGGTTATTCGTCTTCTCTTCCTGTACGTGCTGACACGCTGTTACTGCAATGACGCCTATGGTCATAACGAAGGTACGTAGGGTCAGTTTTCCTGACATGATGATTCCTTTTAAATTACTACACATTCTTCACTCTGCCTTTTCACTCTATATTCACTGAGTGGTACTTGGCTTATTGGGTGAAAACAGAGGTTGCTATCTCTATAGCGCAAGCGAATTTTCGAAGACTACCAGACTTTTTAGCGCTTTACTTGCTTCGACTTTGCTATGATTGTATTAATTTGTGTATTTCTGAAATACACTTACACTTCATAGTCTTTTGTAAAATAGGCTTTAGCCAGTTGAATTCGCTAAGTGGTACGAATGAACTGACAAACGGTTTCCATTTGGAATAGAAATAGCCCAATAGAAGTTGCGAAATAAAAAGGATAGTTGCATGGATCAGTCAACAACAGTAGTCGATATTGATTTTGGAATGTCACAGCTAAGTGGAAACAAAAAACTGTTGTTCACCCTACTTGGTAAGTTTACAGACGAATACCGTTCTCTTGATGCTGACTTGCAGGCGCATGTTGCTAAGGGCGATTTTAATGAGGCTTACTCTCTTGTTCACACACTAAAAGGCGTGACAGGAAACCTAGGGCTTTTTGCTTTGCACAATGCGAGCAAGCCTGTAGAAAGCGGCTTTAGAAACGACAAACGCGTTGCTGAACAATACCCTGCTTTTATCGCAGTACTAGATGAAACCATTGCTGCGGTTGATGCGTTGATCAAAGAGCCAGAAGTCACAGCTTCTGCCCCGGCACCGGCGAATGGAGCAGCAGCTGAGCAAGCGCGAAAACAGTTAATGACAGCGCTGAAAGCGAGCGAGTTTATCGCCCAGGACAAACTGGATGAATGGCTAGATGCCCTTGCCCTACCTCAAGAAAAGCGCTCGGCTATTATCGATGCGGTAGACGAACTTGACTATGAAGAAGCCATTTCAGAGTTAGAAAATAGCTAGTGCAGCCGATCCCCGTTCTCTTTGAAAATACAGACCTCATTATTGTTAACAAGCCTATTGGCATTGCTATGCACGATGCCACTAATGAGGCAGATGTTAGAGAAAATATTGCCGAAAACGGCGAACCAAAAAAAATAGACGGCATTGTCACCCGATTAAAAAAGCAGTTAGCCGTAACAGAACTGCATCTTTGCCACCGCTTAGATACGGGCACGTCGGGCTGTTTATGTCTTGCTAAAAATGCAGCTGTAGCCGGAGAAATTGGCGAGCTTTTCTCATCAAGACGCGTCAGCAAATATTACTTGGCTTTAAGCAGCCAAAAGCCCAAAAAAAAGCAAGGCACGATAATGGGCGACATGAAAAATCGTCGAGGCGGCCAGCGGATTTTGCTAAAAACCTCAGAAAACCCGGCTATCACTCAGTTTTTCAGTAGCGCGGCTAAGCCCGGCACACGAGGCTTTATCGTAAAGCCTCACTCGGGGAAAACCCATCAAATTCGTGTGGCGCTTAAAAGCATTGGCGCACCTATTTTGGGTGATACACTTTATGGGGGTGAGACATCAGACAGGCTGTATCTTCATGCATGGCATTTGCACCTACCTTTGTCTTCTGGTGAATTATCGGTTACGGCACCTTTCGATACAGGTGAAGTCATAAACGAAGCCGATGTGCAGACTTGGTACAACGGGCTTAATGCGCCTGAGACTTATCCATGGCCTTCCCTGCCCGCACGCTTTCTGCCGGCGTGCTAGGGGAAAACGCGAACGGCCTAATAGGTGCTAACCTAATAGGTGCTAATAGTCATAAGAAAATAGAAGCTACTTTCAATGTTTAATAGGTGCTAATGGGTAAACTACATATAGTTGGCGGCGGTGCCATAGGAAGCCTGATTGCTGCAAGCGCCCAGAAAAATGGCGTGCCGTATGACTGCTACCCCAGAGACATGAAAACCATGCCCTCTTGCGCACACTGGCAAAACGGCCAAACCACTGCGCTAAAACCTGCGAAGCCTTCACCTATCGTGTTACCTAAAAGTGATGTGCTGATAATCCCCTTAAAAGTATATCAACTTAAAGCAGCCCTATTGCAATGGCTTCCCTATCTCACACAACAACCTACCGTTGTGCTGCTTCACAACGGTATGGGCGGACTTGAGATCGCAAGAGATTTACTAGGCGGCGATTATCCGTTGCTTCTTGCTACAACCAGTCATGGCGCGTTAAAAGTAAGCGCGTCGAGCGGCGATTTTCATGTTAAGTATACTGGCGTTGGCGCAACGCAAATTGGCGCGCCTAATGTAGATAAGCCATCACCTCAAACATTGGCCGCCCTCTCACAAATAGCGCCACAGCTAGCCAGCGCAATTGCGACGTTAGATAACGCACTTCCGCCGGTGCAATACCAAAATAATATTCTAAGAGCATTGTGGACGAAGCTTTCCGTTAATGTTGTGATTAACCCACTAACGGCGCTTCACAATATCCAAAATAAGCACATTGCTAAGCCTGAATTTGAACAAAGCCGTATTTCAATTTGCAATGAGTTTACTCAGGTAGCGGATGCTTACGGGCTAGATTTTGATGCACTGTCAGTTCATGAAAATGTGCTGTCTGTAGCCAAGGCGACCGGAGAAAACTACTCAAGTATGCATCAGGATGTTGCTCACGGTAGACAAACAGAAATAGACGCCATCAACGGTTACATTGTAGATATGGCAACAAAAAAGGGTATTCCCGTTCCCGAGAATACCCTTTTAGTAGAGCGTGTTAAGGCGCTGAAGCTTTAACAGCGCCGAGCACCTAAATCACGCAATTTAAGGATTAAGATTATTCTTGTTCACCCGCTTCTTGCGCGTCTTTTGGCGCCTGAGGCTTCATGTGTGGGAACAAGATAACATCTTTAATTGTTGAGCTATCAGTAAATAGCATAGCTAGACGGTCAATCCCGATACCTTCACCCGCCGTTGGCGGCAAGCCATATTCAAGGGCGCGGATGTAGTCATCGTCAAAGTGCATGGCTTCATCGTCGCCAGCGTCTTTCTCTTCAACCTGCTTTGCAAAACGTTCCGCCTGATCTTCTGGGTCGTTAAGCTCGCTAAAGCCATTCGCTAATTCACGTCCACCTACAAAGAACTCGAAGCGGTCGGTAATGAATGGGTTGTTGTCGTTACGGCGCGCAAGCGGCGATACTTCCCACGGATATTCTGTAATAAACGTAGGTTGGATAAGCTTCTCTTCTGCTGTTGCTTCGAAGATTTCGCAAAGGTACTTACCCGCACCCCAAATGCCATCAACTTCAGGCTCTTTAATGTGAAGCTGTTTTGCCATTGCTTTAAGCGCGTCAAGGTTCGCCTCTGGGTCGCGAATAGCTTCTTCGTTAGCTTCTGGCCAGTACTTAAGAATAGCTTCGCCCATACTTAAGCGGTCAAACGGCTTACCAAAATCGTATTCAACTTCAGACGTTACGTTACCTTCAGCGTCTTTAGTTGTGTTTTTGATAATGCTTGTACCAAGAATATCTTCTGCCAGCGTGCGCAGCATATCTTCGGTAAGGTTCATCAGGTCGTTGTAGTCTGCATACGCTTGATAGAACTCAAGCATAGTAAACTCTGGGTTGTGACGGGTTGATAAGCCTTCATTACGGAAGTTACGGTTAATTTCGAACACACGCTCAAAACCACCAACCACTAGGCGCTTAAGATAAAGCTCTGGTGCAATACGCAGGTACATATCGATGTCTAACGCATTGTGGTGAGTCACAAACGGCTTCGCTGTCGCGCCGCCAGGAATAACCTGAAGCATCGGTGTTTCTACTTCAAGGTAGTCACGAGCGGTAAGATAATTGCGAATACCGTTTACGATCTTGCTACGGATCATGAACGTTTTGCGCGTTTGTTCACTTGTGATCAAATCAACGTAGCGCTGGCGATATTTCGTTTCTTGGTCACTCAAACCGTGGAATTTTTCTGGCAACGGACGAAGTGCTTTTGTTAGCAACTCGTATTGCTCCATGTTCACGTAAAGGTCGCCTTTACCTGACTTATGCAGGTCACCCGCCACGCCAATAATGTCGCCAATATCTAGTGCGCCATATTTTGCTTTAAGGGCTTTTTGCGTGTCTTTATCTGCGTATGCCTGAATACGGCCAGTCATATCTTGAAGCAACATGAAAGGACCACGCTTTGCCATAATACGGCCAGCGATGCTTACTTTGTTACCCTGCTCTTGTAGCGTTTCTTTGTCGAATTCACCGAACTTAGCTTGAAGCTCATCCGCATAGTTTTCGCGACGGAAGCTGTTTGGGAAACCGTTTGCACGGCACTGCTCGCGAATAGCGCTTAGCTTAGCACGGCGCTCTGCAATCAATTTGTTATCGTCTGTTTGTTGGTCAGTCATAACCTTTCACTTCGTTGTTCGGTTTACAGCCCAGATTTCAGGCTGGCTTCAATAAATTTGTCCAAGTCGCCATCCAGCACGGCTTGAGTGTTGCGTGTTTCCACGCCAGTACGCAAATCTTTAATGCGGGAGTCGTCCAAAACGTAAGAGCGTATTTGGCTTCCCCAGCCGATATCAGACTTGCTGTCTTCCATCGCTTGTTTTTCAGCGTTTTGTTTTTGCAGTTCAAACTCATAAAGTTTGGCTTTTAACTGCTTCATCGCCTGATCTTTGTTTTTGTGCTGCGAGCGGTCGTTCTGACACTGCACCACAATGCCCGTAGGTTCATGGGTAATACGTACCGCTGAATCTGTTCTGTTTACGTGCTGGCCACCCGCGCCCGATGCGCGATAGGTGTCTATACGTAAATCAGACGGGTTGATTTCAATATCAATGTCGTCATCAATTTCAGGATATACAAACGCAGATGAAAACGACGTATGACGGCGGTTGCCCGAGTCAAACGGCGATTTACGTACTAAGCGGTGTACGCCTGTTTCTGTGCGTAGCCAGCCAAACGCATATTCGCCCTGAACGCGCAGCGTAGCACTTTTAATGCCCGCGACTTCACCTTCCGACACTTCAATAAGTTCCGTTTTGAAACCGTGCGCTTCGCCCCAACGCAAATACATGCGCAGCAGCATATTGGCCCAATCTTGTGCTTCTGTACCACCAGAGCCCGACTGAATATCAATATAGCAGTCGTTTTCGTCGTTAGGGCCAGAAAACATGCGGCGAAACTCAAGCACTTCTAGCTGCTCAATTAAGCCTTCAAGCTCACTTTGGGCCTCAACGAAGGTATCTTCATCTTCGGCTTCAACGGCCAATTCAACGAGACCTTCAACGTCTTCAGTTCCCTGATCGAGCTTGTGGATCGTCTCTACGATTTGCTCCAAGGCCACTTTTTCTTTGCCAAGGGCCTGCGCTCTGTCTGGCTCGTTCCAAACGTCAGGACTTTCTAATTCTCGGCTAACTTCTTCTAAACGCTCTGACTTTGCATCAAAGTCAAAGATACCCCCTAAGCGCTTGAGTGCGCTCGCGGATATCTTTTATCGCATTCGTAACGGGGTTTATTTCAAACATAGTCCGCTTATTTCGTTAAAAATTTAAGACCGCGGATAGTACCGAATTTGAAGGAATTTTGATAGGGGTTGGCGCAAATATTGCGACACTGAGCTTGTGCTAATTTTCGTATGGATTTTAAGCACCTTCGTTGAAGCGAGTATTTTCACCGTTCAATGGCGCGCACATACTGTTGGGTAGGCTGTCTTAGCCCATACAAATAGAGTAAATGTTTGAAAAAGCAGCCTTCAGCTGCACTAGTTTGGAGCATTATTGCTTATTGTCGCGTGCGTTTAGTGTGCGAATTGATTGGAAAATCTTTTAGGAAAAGTATGTCGTTCAATAATTTGTCTTATGCCGTTATCGGCGTACTTCTCGGTCTTTTTGTATTGGCCTTGGGTCAACTCGTCGATTGCCAGAACCTTGCGGGGGCAACGATGGCGTTGCAGTGCCCCAACGGCACGCCCATTTCTAAAATGTGGCTTGCCACGTCAATGCTAATAGCGGGAAGCGGAATTTTCACTTGGCTATATCGCAATCGTAAATATTAACCGTAAAGTGCAGAAATGACTCGGTGAGTATCAACGGTGTTAACACATCACTGCGTATAACTGTTACGTAATGAGTCTAACTGCTGACTGACGAAAGTAAGATTTAGAACGAACAACATGTTTTAAGTGCTGTTCGTTCTGGTAAAAAAAGAGCCATGCTCACTTTTAATGGATTGCCCCTTTTTCCTGAGCAAAGTGTTTTTTACACACCCGCTGGAATTTCCGGCTATTTAGCAAAAGAATAATCTGTGTAGCCCTTCTCACCACCACCAAATAACGTATCGGGGTTGTGCTCATTCAGCGGTACATTATTCGCCAGTCTGTAGGGTAAATCTGGGTTCGCCACGAAAGGTCGACCAAAACCAATCATATCTGCCCACCCTTCAGTTAGAGCTTGTTCGGCACGCTCTGTGTCGTACTTTCCGGCATAAATGAGCAGACCGCTATAGGCTTCCCGAATAGCCATCTTGAATGATATTGGCATTTGCGGCGCATCATCCCAGTCGGCTTCAGCAATATGCATATAGCCAATCTTGAAACTATTAAGCATGGAAGCAATAGCAAGATAGGTCTCTTCGGGATTGTCGTCGACCGTCCCGTTTAATGTTGTTAGGGGCGCCAAACGTACACCTACTTTATCAGCGCCAATTTCCTCAGACACAGCCTGCACCACTTCTTTCAAGAATCGAATACGGTTCTGTACACTTCCGCCGTATTCATCAGTTCTTGTATTACTTTGAGAATCAATAAACTGGTTAAGCAAGTAACCATTAGCCGAATGCAACTCAATGCCATCAAATCCGGCATCTACGGCATTGCGCGCCGCAACGCGATACTCTTCCACCACGGCTTTTATATCTTCAATGCTCATTTCTCGGGGCATGACCGACTCAACAAAGCCAGGGTTGCCGCCTTCATCAACAAATACTTTTACGCCTTTTGCTTGAATCGCCGATGCGCTAATTGGCTGCTGCCCCTCTGTATTTGAAGGATGGGATACGCGGCCCACGTGCCAAAGTTGCGCAAACATCACACCACCCGCTTCATGGACTTTATCTGTTACCAACTTCCAGCCATCGATTTGCGCCTTGGTATAAATACCCGGCGTCCACGCATAACCCTTACCGAGTGCCGAAATTTGTGTGCCTTCACTCACAATAAGCCCTGCACTTGCGCGCTGAGCGTAATATTCAGCCATAAGGGTGTTGGGCACATCTCCCGGCTGCGTTGAGCGGGAGCGGGTCATTGGCGGCATAACAACCCGATTGTTCAGCGTTTTTCCAGACAGCGATAGGGTTTCAAATAATTTCATAATACAGTCCTTTGAACTTTATTCTTGCAATTTACACGTTTAGATAACGGTAAATATAAGGCCCTATAGCTGGCTTAGAACCCGTACTTTTAACAAAGCACTTTTGCATTTTTCACAAAAGTACCGGTGTATTTCGACGACGTTATCCCAAATTTCATGCATCTCCTCTTGACGCAGAAAAAATTAAGCTTACACTTGTGCGCTGAGTTAGCGTACAAGTGTAAGCTAAAATATTTTCATCCTTTTTGTATTTAAGATATTCCGACGAAATACAGGTGTGATTTCTACATTGAGACTATTACTAGATAAATTCACTGATCGCATTTTTCACCATGCCTCTTGGAAGGGCTACTGGGAAGTGCTGATGCAGCAAGTTAGACCCGCGTGGCGCGATGGGTATTTCAGAGCTAGGGTCGTGACCGTAAAAAAACTGAGCACGGATATGCTCGAGGTGTTACTTATACCAGAGAGGTCTTGGCCAACGCATGTTGCAGGGCAACATATCGCAATAACCATAGAAATTAATGGCAGGCTCACCACTCGCGTGTTTACCATAGCGAGTGGTGCTAACACCCGACAAAAAGAAAAGCAGATTCGTCTTGTAACCAAGGTTAAAGCTCAGGGCGCATTAACACCTTATCTTCACTCTTGTGTGCCTAATCAATGGGTAAATATCTCAGCCCCTATGGGGGAATTTATCTGGCCGAAGGTTGAAAAGCCCCTACTTATGATAGCGGGCGGCTCGGGTATAACTCCTTTCATTGCCATGCTTGACGATGCCGTCAACAACGCGCAGCTAAACCATACACCGGTACACTTACTTTATTTTGCTAAGCCGGACGAGCATGTATTACTCAATGAATTATCAGCGTTCAGTCAGCGCTGTGAGCACTTCACCTATGATATTTTGAGCAAGCAAAAAGACGGAGACGTAGAAGCGCATCTGTGTAACTTTGCCAATGCACACTGGTTAGTGTGTGGTCCACATGCCATGTTCGAGCAAGTTGAAAGTTATGCAAAAGCGATCAACGTGCCTGTTTCGAGCGAGCACTTCGCTGCGCTTCCTGTGGTGAGCAACACCAGCCTTACCGAAATCGAAACCTTTTCCCTGGTACACAATGGCCAATCTTTGGCTATCGACAATCAGCAAACCCTACTTATACAACTTCAGCAAGCAGAACAACCTGTGACTTATGGCTGTGGCATGGGAATTTGTCATCAATGCCAATGTGTTAAGAAACGGGGCGTAGTGAGAGATACCCGCACGGGTGAGCTTTCAGATAGCGCAGAGCAACTTATTCAGCTGTGTGTATCACAAGCCGTTACTGATTTGGAGATTCAACTATGAACACCAGCGTTGCAATAGACAACCAACACCGTGAAGAAGCCATCGAACAAGCGCATGCTCCGATAAGTGGAACCAAAGCAATTCGGTCAACGAGCACTAAAGAGAAACCGAACTACGAGTTACTTGCCGCTCAGCTTGATGAAATTAAAGCTGACATTAAACGAAAAGTGGGTGCTGAAGATGCGGCCTATATCCGACGTATTATTCTTGTTCAGCGAATTTGCGAGTGGAGCGGACGGATACTTTTAATGTTGGGGTTCATTCAACCGCTGCTCTGGGTTGCCGGCGTATTGAGTTTAGCTACAGCAAAAATTCTCGATAATATGGAAATAGGCCACAACGTAATGCACGGCCAGTACGACTGGATGAACGACAAACACATTAATTCGAAAGGCTATGAGTGGGATATTGCCTGCGATGGTGCGAGCTGGAATCGCGTTCATAATTACGAGCATCACACGTATACCAATATTATTGGGAAAGACAGAGACTTTGGCTACGGCTTGCTTCGTTTATCTAACGATTTTAGATGGCGTGTAAAAAACCTATGGCAGTTTGCGACTTACATCGTACTTAGTGTTTTATTTCAGTGGGGTGTGTCGTATCACGAAATGGCCGCTGAGCGGGTCTTTTTTGGGAAGAAGAAAGACAACCGAAAGAATCAGGTTACTCATAGTGAACTAAAGAAGCGCTTTTTTAGCAAGGGCGCACGTCAGTTGGTAAAAGATTATATGCTATTTCCTTTGTTAGCTGGGCCGTTATTTTTATGGGTATTTACCGGTAACCTTATCGCCAATTTGTTACGCAATTTATGGACATCTACCATTATCTTTTGCGGCCATTTCACTGGTGATGTGGAAACGTTTAAACAAGAAGATTGTATTAATGAAACCCGAGGGCAATGGTACTACCGACAAGCGCTTGGCTCATCGAACATAAAGGGCGGAAACCTGTTTCACGTGCTTACTGGGCATTTAAGCTTTCAAATTGAGCACCACCTGTTTCCAGATATCCCAGCCAGACGCTACCGAGAGATGGCACCCAAGGTAAAAGCCGTATTCGAAGAACACGGCATGCACTACAACACTGGCGGCTTTTTAAAACAATACGCCAGCGTGTTAAAACGCATTATTCGCTACTCTTTCCCTTAACCAGTTGAAACCCTAACCAGCCGGCCATGGCGCTTGCGCTGGTTAGGCACGTGCCCCACGCCCAATCAATCAACATGATAAACAAAGTAAAACCTTCAATTATGCTGTACGCCGTTAAATTGTAGGCGCCATAACTGGCCAACCCTAGAAGCGCGCCATCGATCCCTGCATAAAGTAACGACTTATCTCTGTTCGCCACCACAGCAAGTACAAACACCACACATCCATACATGAGGTAAAAAACCACCCAAGGCCACGTGATAAATTGACTTCTAAGTAGAGGAGCCATTTCACTTTGATACCAGCCATCCGCAATAACGCCAAGCCACAAGAAGTCGAGCACACCAAAACACACAAAGATTGCAATTAACGACACGACGATGTTTTTCGCAAAGCGAATGATGTTGGAAAGCATGGAACCTATCCCTGTAAATAAGCAAATTGCGGATGCAAGTGATTTAAAATATGAATACGCAAGTGTTGCACAATAAGCGCACCGCGAGAATGCTAAACCTTAAAAAACAAATCCACACTTTACTTAAAACTTACACTGGGTGCTGCAACTAAAGAGGCGTTTGAATCTCAAAGTGACGTGGTTCAAATAAGCGTTAAATAAAATGAATAAAACACTATTAGTAATAACGACCTCTTTGATTGTCAGTGCGTGCGCTCAAAGGCCACCACCTTTAGACATGGATGAAATATTTTTTGAAACGAAGATCAAGCAAGACGGTACCAAGCTCTTCGCCTTTAGCATTCCGTTAATGCAGCATCGTGACAGTGCCAAAGGTGGCGGTAAAGGTGGCCGTGGTCAGGGAGGCGAACGAAGTGGTCGTGGCGGTCGCCAAGGACAGGAAAGTCGCGAAGGCTCGTCACATAGCAGCGATAGAATGACTGAGCAACTTTATACATCTCTAGATGAGAAACTGGATGAGACCGGTTATTGCCAAACGGGCTTTCTAGAAATAGATACACACCAAACCGAAGATAGGCTTCACCTATTAGGTGAGTGCAATGAAACGGCGAGCGAACTGGACAAAATCGAGTTCCCCAACGTTAATTAACCCGCGTTGTTGTGAAGCGCATTGCCGATGGCGTGCGCTTCATTCAACGTTCGTTTGCTAAACAACCTCTTAGTCAACACACAAGGTATGCTCCACAACGCCGTTAGACACATAGGCTCTACAGCCGAATAAGTCCGTACTTTCTAAACACACGCCGCGCGCCTTTTCTCCCGCTTCCATATTATTGTTTTCCGTAACACAAGCCACTTCGCACTCGCTGCTGTCATTACACGCATTACCGGCATCGTTTGCTGGGAGCACACAAGCATGCGCCTGCTGTCGGCCTACTTTCTTCCAGTTACCACCGTGTTTATCGCACACTTTTTCAGACTCAATGGAATAGGCCTGCTGCACCAAAGGCAATGAGGTATCAACGACTTGCTCTAATCTTTCGACGTCTTCAACACTCGTGATTGGCTCATCAATAGGTTCTGGAGGCTGAGCGCCACAAGCAGACAAGGCTGCACACACGCCTGCTATTAACCAGATCCTAAAACGCTTCTGTGCTCTACTGCTTGCTTGTTTCATTTTTTCTCTCAATTTATTTTACTTTCTAAACCACTACTATTTAAGCCCTACACTACTTAAGACCTAATTTAATTAAGACCGCTGCTACTTATGACAACCGCTATTAGATAAGTTCTTATTTTGTCGATAAATCCTTATTTGCTTATTGCGCTATGCCTAATAAATTATCAAACCTATGAAATTTTAGTGCTACCTCGACGGGTCTCTACATACACTTCGCAAAACTAGCAGTATTTACGGACGCTTTATGACACTAAACCAAACCGAAAACATGGTCACCGCATTGCTCACTTTTAGCTTCGCAGTTCTTGGCCTAACATTTTTATTGGGTGCAAACCCCAATGCACTTATCGCTACATTTAATTTCTACTCGTTAGACACTGTGTTGAGCGAGAGTGCCCTTGGTGCTTTTTCTGGTATCGCATTGCTGTTACTACCGTTAATGACCATTGCAGCACGTTTTAACCTTGTTTCAGCAAAAGCAGTAACACTATATGCCGCTTTTGTAACTGCCATTCCATTGCTGACGTTATTATCACCAACAAGATGGATGGCCGATTTAGGGGGCTTCCCGATTATTGGCAGCGGTCAAGGCATCATCAAGTACTTCGCAGTATTACCGCTTTTCCTATTCTTGTTTTATCGCGAAAAATTTTCGCACAAGCAACTGACATACCTCAACTTTGCTCCTGTAGCCATGGTCTTATTATGGATAGGAGGCATGAAGTTTTTCGAGTTTGAAGCTAATGCAATTGTGGGGCTAGTTGAAACATCACCGTTTATGTCGTGGCTATATACTGTGTTTAGCGTACAGGGGGCATCGAATGTAATTGGTGGATTTGATGTCCTCTTTGCATTGCTATTGGGCGCGGGCATCTTTTCTAAGAACAAGCCGGTGATCATTGCGAGCGGACTGGCTTGTTTATCGGTTTTTCTGATAACACAAACGTTTTTGTTTACTGTGCCGGATACCTTTAACAGCACGACTATTGTCAACCGCCTAGGTCAGTTCGTTATTAAAGACCTTTGGTTTGTCGCTAATCTTGCTGTGGTGGCTTACTTTACGCTGTTCGAAGCAGTTTCACGAGAACGCGAAGAAACGCAGTTGAGCCAATCGCCACAGTAAGGCTTTACGGCAAAGCCAGGTCAAAGATGTTGTAGTAATTAACCACTACCTCACTTATCGTTTATTCGAAAATGGTCACTTGGTTGCGGCCATTTTCTTTTGCAGTGTAAAGTGCTTGGTCGGCATGGGTTAACATTCTGTCGTGATCTCTCGCGCCATCTGCACTTGCTACACCAATACTGATTGTGACTTTCAGCGTTTGCGCTATAAAACTGAAATCATGTGCTGCCACAATTTTTCGAACATGATCCATAGCAACCCTTGCATTTACCAAGTCATATTCGGGTAACAACACAGTAAACTCTTCGCCGCCCCACCTTGCACATTTAGCATAATGCGGAACTTCGCGATTTAATATACGGGCCACCTCAGTAATGACTTTATCTCCTACTAAGTGAGAGTACTGATCATTTACCTGTTTAAAATGGTCGATATCGATAACGGCAAGACATAGAGGAGATTGTTTCGCTTTAGCCTCTTCAAAATATTGTACAAGCCAGCGGTCGAATGCTCGTCTATTTGCAATGCCGGTGAGATCATCGTGAGTTGCTTGGAACTCGAACCGCTTAGTTTGTAATTCTAGTGATCTGGTTTGTTCATCGACCCTTTGTTTTAAAATCATTTCTGATTTTTTCAAGTGATGAAAACGTACTTTATAAAGTGCATAGATAACAAAACAGAAGAAAAGAAAAACCGAGAATTTAAAAGCAAATGTCTGATAAATACTGGGTAACACGCGAATAGAAAATGGTGACGTAATCTCTTGCCAGGGACCACCAATATAACGAGCACGTACTTTAAACTGATAACGACCAGGTGCTAAATTAGTGTATTCAGTCATTCTAAATTGATGACGGTTAACCCAATCTTGGTCATATCCTACTAACATAGCCTGATACTCTATACGCGAAGGCATAGCGAAACCCAACCCTGCATACTGAAACGCAACTCGCGTGGTTAACGGCGTTACGTCTACTTCCCTTTTATCCGTATCAAATTGCTGGTCAGCACCGTCCAGTAGTACCGCCTCTATACTTACCGGAATAGGGAATTCACTCAACATGGCAAGGTTTGCAGGCGTTACTGTGGCAAGCCCTTTCGCAGTAGGAAGCCAAACATTTCCGTCTACATCGACAAACTGAGATGGCTGTGACCCACCATTGATTTGAATACTCGCCAGGCCATTTTCTTCCTTAAAATGCTCAAATTCCAATAATGCACTTGGATGTGTCAGACACTCCTTAAGACTTGATAGTGAAGTGAGAATGACCCCTTGGTTTGAACTTAGCCATACACCGCTGTTGTGATCTATACCGATCGAAAACAGTTTATCTACGGGAAGCCCCTGCGACTTTTCGATTACACTAAGTGCCTTAGTAGCATTGTCAAAATACGCAAGGCCTCGATCGGTTGTAATCCAAGTTCCCTTTTCAACAACGCTAAAACTGAACGCGTGCTGCGCATCTGAATGTTCAGGAAACGAAACTACGTGCACAATACCCTGTTGGATATAGGCGAGCCCTATCCCTGTAGCAATCCAGATTCGTCCTTCACGATCTTCTGCCAAGCCCATCGAAAAATGGGCAGGTAGCCCATTTTGTTCATTGAAATGGCTTAGCTTTCCATCTGGCGTTTGTTGAACTACACCTTGCGCCGTGGCATACCAAACACTGTTATCACTCGCTAAAAGAATGGCCCTTACTTCATTACTCGGTAACCCTAAATGTCTATTGAGGTACGGAGTAAGTTGGTCGTTTTCATATCGCAGTACACCTTTTGTGTAGGTGCCAACTAACGTTACCTCTTCAGTTACCGCTGCCAAACTCAGTACAGAAAAAGCTTCACCCGTAGTAAGCGATGCGCTGGAAAACGCATCATTGGAAAATATATCTAATCCAGCACTTCCACCTGATAAGAGTTTGCCATCAGACGTTTGCAAAACAGTTCGCAAAAAGTCTCCACTCATTCCTTGGCTTTGCGAGAATGTGGTAAATAGCGCACGACGCAGCCTAAACAAACCACCATTAGTGCCAATCCAGATATTTTTTTCCAAATCTTCAAGCAGTGAAAAAACGCGGTTATTGGGAAGACCTGCAGTTGCATCCAGTTTTTCTAGGCCTAGGTCACTTAGACGATAAAGGCCATGATTGATGGTGCCTACCCAAATGCTATTTTGATGATCAAGCAAAATACTACTAATTGATTTGTCGGCAAGTGAGCTGTGAAGTAGCGCGAAGGTACCGTTTCTTTGCTGCCAAACACCGTGTTCCGTGCCAACTAAAACACGTTTTTTGCTATCAAGAGCGAGAGTAAATGATGGACCAGAGAGTATGTTGTGGTCGGGTACAGCTAGCTGAAATTTATCGTTTATGTATTTGAATAACCCTTGGTTTGTTGCAAACCAGATTACGCCAAATCCATCTTCGATTATGCGGTAAGCACTCGAATTTACAATGTATTCTTTTTGCGTGCCGTCAGGCGTTCTCATTGCAATCCCCGTGTCTTCCAGCGCAAACCACAACACGTTATTACTGTCTCTGAATGCATGATTAACCATTGAAGACAGAGGTGCTTGAGCATGCCACTGCTCTGCGATAAGCGACGTTACACCGCCTCGGTTTCCTGCCACCAGTAGCTCGTCGCGGGGCTTGTTGTAATACAAGCTTCGAATGCCGGAGTCTGGTAATCCTGTTTGCGCGCCGCGGGTAAATACAGTGAACTGCTGACCATTAAACCGAGCAACAC
Source organism: Alteromonas sp. DY56-G5 (assembly GCF_041414725.1). Taxonomy (NCBI): domain Bacteria; kingdom Pseudomonadati; phylum Pseudomonadota; class Gammaproteobacteria; order Alteromonadales; family Alteromonadaceae; genus Alteromonas; species Alteromonas sp. DY56-G5. The sequence continues at coordinate 31,430 of NZ_JANHZQ010000036.1, forward strand.
CTTCCCAAGTACCCGCCCATAGATACCCATTGGATGTTTGTGCTAATGCGTGAATACTATTGTGAGGAAGCCCGTCTTTCGTTCCCCACGATTGAGGGAAATACCGGTTGAGCGGCATGAGCTGAGAAGACTCTACCGAAAAGCCATCTATGGGTATCACCCACAGCAAACACATCACAAAAGTGAGAGACACAAACTTCAATGGCTTCTCGGTACATTATTAGATAGACGATGTAATAATACCTCTATCTATTAACTAACACAAAAATTGTGGTTTTTAGTTATCTTCGGTCAACGACAAGCTAATCCAGACTAACCTGTGATCTGAGCTGGCTTCGCGGTCTTTAACTAATCGATATAGGTCACTGGTTTTTGCAGGCCAGAAAACGCCAGCATCGTTCACATCGAAACCAAATCGAGATGGCAAAACATAGTCAGCTCTGGCTCCCCAATAGGCAGTAAAGCGGTTACTAAACTCTGCACCTGACGCGCCTGCACCACCTGCGCTTGTTGGAATGATGTCGTTATTAACTAACGGGTGCTCGGTCAACTGTTCAATCACACCCTCGCGATGTTTATCTCCAATATCCGCCGCGTTAAAATCACCAACAAGTACAAAACGCGCGTTCTCTGACAGGCTGACTTTCTCGCCATTATCATCGTAAATGTAGGCCCCTTTATCCGGAGAAAGATAATCTGCCATAAGCCTAATTTCGTCAAAGTTGCGTTTGCCGTTGCGATCCTCGCTTCCATCGAAATTAGGTGGTGTTGGATGCATAGCAAGTATGTGTACGGTTTTACCTCCTACTTTCACCGGCACATCCCAGTGAGACTTAGAACTCAACCTTAGCGCGGCCCACTCTTCTACGTCGTACCATGGCTTGCCCTTATCAGTACTTCCGCTCTCATCGGGAATAATAGGAACCTGTGGATGAGGCATGTGATGCCATTTAAACGTCTGAAAGGTGCGAATACCATCAACATCAATAGGGTATTTTGACAAAAGCGCCATGCCATATTGCCCGGGATAAAGCCCAAAACCATATGCATCGCCACCAAAACCTTCTGCTTTGCCATTGTTATCTAAGTCGAATTTCGTGGGCTCCCCTGTGTTAACTGTGGCCACATACGTATATGGGTAATCCACAGGATCAAGGCCGCCTTGTGAAACATTCAGGTAGTTCTTAACAAATGCTTCTACCCCTTTACGCTTATCTGCAATGTAGTCAAATTCATTCAACATCAAGATATCGGGGTTAACGCGTTGAATAATTTCAGCAATGTTTTTAACTTGGCTATGCTCACCCGTTGAAAGAACGTGTTGAAGTACCTGATCGCTTGGCTTCATACCCAACGCTTTGTAGTTAGTGGCTTCCATACTTACATTAAACGTTGCGACTTTAAGCATTTGCTCTTCTTGCGAGCTAGCCAGCGTAGATACGAATAATGCGGGTAAAAGAGCTATCGCACAGAAAAGCGCCCTATTTTTCATGTTGTTACCTGTAAGTAAAAGCGAAATGCAAAGATAGCAACTTTAGCGGCTTATCTGAACTTTTTTGTTTTAATAAAGATCGTTGTATCAACAAGATGGTAATGCTCTCGCTCTTGCAGAAAAAAAGAAATTTATTTTCATAAATGAGACCTATAAAAGAAATATTTTTTACTATAAAGCACCAATACTAAAATAATAGAATCAAATACTCGCTCTTAACTGATATTCTAATTTTGTTTTATACAGCTAGCGTCAAGCGAACTACGCTTAACGTTTCGCATTTTGGGTGAATGAGAGAAAGTTATGAAAAGCTGGGTTTCAAAAGCGATCAATATTATCAATGCAGATTATCAACGTTCGGCTGATACGCACTTAATCAAATTAGAGCAGATCGCCTTTAGAGATATTGATATCTATCTTAAAGATGAAAGCACCCATCCAACAGGCAGCCTAAAGCACCGTCTAGCCCGGTCCCTTTTTCTGTACGCCCTTTGTAATGGAAAAATTGTAGAAGGAACTACTGTAGTAGAAGCCTCGTCAGGCAGCACAGCGGTGTCTGAAGCTTATTTTGCTAAAATGATTGGCGTTCCGTTTGTTGCGGTTATGCCTAAATCTACCGCCCAAAGTAAAATCGCGCTTATTGAGCGATATGGCGGGCAGTGTCACTTTGTAGATTGCCCTACGCAAATGCACAGCGAAGCAACCAAAGTAGCTCACGAGCTTAATGGTTATTTTATGGATCAGTTCCTTTTCGCAGAGCGCGCTACAGACTGGCGAGGCAATAACAATATTGCTGAGAGTATCTTTGAGCAAATGAAAGCCGAGCCCCACCCTATTCCACACACCGTGGTTATGAGTGCAGGTACAGGTGGAACATCAGCTACCATAGGGCGTTACATTCGCTACAAAGGTCTCTCTTCTCAGCTTGTCGTGGTAGATCCAGAATTCAGTGTGTTTTTTGATAGCTTCAAAAACAACGATCATACACTTACTGCTACCCGTGGTAGCCGCATAGAAGGGATAGGACGCCCTAAAGTGGAAGCCTCTTTTCAACATGACGTTATAGATGACATGATTGCCGTTCCCGATGCCGCCAGTATTGCAACCATGCATTGGTTAAACAACACCATGGGAATTAAAGCCGGCCCGTCTACCGGCACTAACCTATGGGGCGCATTAAGTATTGCTGAACAAATGAAGCAGCGAGGAGAAGTGGGATCGATCGTAACGCTTATGTGCGACAGCGGAGAGCGGTATGGTGAAACTTACTATAATGCTGGTTGGGTAGAAAAGACCATTGGCTCACTCGCTGAATACACCACCAGACTAGAGGCCATCGGAGCCCCTGCTTAAATAGCCTGTTTCTGCTGTTTAAAGTGCTGGGGCGTTATGTATCGCGCAGCACTTTATTCAAAGCGTTTATCTCTATACATTGGCGATATACTTCTCATTGATAAAGCGCACAAAATTATGATCAAAATAAAAAACGTTGTTAGCTGTACAGTTGCATTCGTCACAGCGTTTGCTGCACACACTGCCTTTGCTACCAGTACATCGACTGTTGAAATTGCAAACACAAGCAACACTAGTACTAACCAAACCGCAGACGCGACCGCCAACGCTGACGACCCTAACAACAATTACGAAAGCGTTTTTGCTAACCTCGCGCTTCATTGTATTCATCAAGAGTTTCCAAATGTAGTGAAACACATGATGAATAACGGCGATGACGTTAAGGCACCCAATCAACTATACCCTTCATTTTATGGTTGTTTAGACTGGCACTCGTCGGTTCATGGCCATTGGCTTTTAGTAAGAATGCTAAACACTGCGCAAGATGCAGTGGATAAGGATGAGATCATTGAAAAGCTCAACATCAGCTTCACGCCTAAAAATATCCAAGGTGAATTGACGAGCCTTAAGCGTGAAAACAATGCCTCATTTGAACGCCCCTATGGTCTTGCTTGGTTCCTGCAGCTAACCGCTGAACTACGTCAATCTTCCCTTCCTGAAGCAACAAAATGGCTAAATACTTTACGTCCTCTCGAGGACGAAATTGTAGCCAGAGTAAGCGCATGGTTACCCAAATTAGCTTACCCAATCCGAACGGGTGAGCATAGCCAAACCGCCTTTGCTTTTGGCTTAATGTTGGATTGGACGAAAACAGCAGGTAATAAGGAGTTTGAAGCGCTGTTAACGTCCAGGGTGAAAGACTACTATCAAGACGATACACAGTGCCCTCTTGCCTACGAGCCTTCGGGACAAGATTTCTTATCACCGTGTTTGGCCGAAGCTGATTTAATGCGAAGAGTAATGTCTAAAAAGGACTATAGCCAATGGCTTTCAGCGTTCTTTCCAAGCCTCACAGCTAGAACATCAAATTGGCTAGCTCCCGCTACAGTGACTGACAAGACGGATGGTAAACTCGCTCACCTAGACGGGCTGAACATCAGCCGAGCGTGGATGATAGAAGGCATAATGCAAGCTTTGCCTGAAGGTGACAAACGCTTACCTGTGCTTAAGAAAGCATTAAGTTCACATCGTGAGGCCGGGCTCAACGCGGTGTTTGGTGACATGCACTATATGGGCAGCCATTGGCTTGGCAGCTTTGCCAGCTACTTAGAAACACAGCGCGGTTTGAATTAACTTATATCCTACTAAAGTGTGAGATGAATGAGCACTAAAGTGCTATTCGTCTCACACGCCTACCGTGGCATGCTCATTCTATGGTGATATGAATAAAGCGCAGCTATGGAAATTTTACTTGTTGATGATCACGCAATAGTGAGAGAAGGCTTTTCTACACTGTTATCTTCGGTACTCGAAGGCGCTGTCGTCACCAATGCAAAAAATGCGCAGCAAGCCACAAATGCACTTCGTGCCAACCACTTCGACCTCATTATTTTAGACATTAATTTAGGAACCACCAGCGGACTCACGCTAGCGGAATATATTGTTCAGCGCTGGGAGCACGCAAAAGTACTTATGTTCAGCATGTTCGATGATATTTCCATCATCGATAGAGCTATGAAACTAGGGGCAATGGGGTATGTTAGTAAACAAAGTGAACCTGATGTACTGATAAGCGCGGTGACATCTATCATTAAAGGCCGCCGTTATTTAGAACACAATACTGCCATTGAGCTCGCTACATTCAACCTGTCACATTCTGGAGGCAACTTAACAGATCTGACACAAAGAGAGTTGGATATATTTCTTGGTATAGCCAACGGTCTTTGCCGAAAACAGGTCGCTGAAAGCCTCAATATTTCTGAAAAGACGGTCTCAAACGTTATCACCCAGCTCAAGCGAAAACTTGAGCTACAGACAAATGCCGAGTTTGTTCACCTTGCCATAAAGCAGGGTTATATCAAAATTGCCAGCTAAACAAGCGCCACTAAACAAGGTCGGGAAAACTTCCCTGTACTTTCGTATCTCTTTTATACCCCTTTGGTACTGACTTTGTCTCATGATAAAGATATCTCATTTAAATCAACATATTAGCGTTTTTATTACACTTCAATCTAAGGGAATTTTTCCCGCATTTTGAAGGACGGAATCCGTTTATCAGGGCCTCTACTTAGTTACATACTGTTAACACAACATCAAGGTAACAGTGGAAATAAAACTATGGCTAAGTTCTATTCAAAGGCTTCATTGGCCTTAAGCGTAATTATTGGTTTAGGTACGAGTTCACATTTATATGCGGACGATGGCGTGACATGGGCAGACATTGAAAATGATGCCAAGACGCCTGAGAACGTACTGATGTATGGTATGGGTCCAGAAGCTCAGCGTTACAGCGGACTTGATCAAATCAACAAAGAAAATGTACACATGCTATCTCCGGCTTGGGTGATGAGTTTTGGTGATGAAAAGCAACGGGGTCAAGAGTCCCAAGCAATCGTGTACGACGGTATTGTCTATGTAACCGGTAGCTACTCCCGTATCTACGCCTATGAGGCAAAAACAGGTAAGAAGTTGTGGGACTACGCCCACCGCCTTCCAGAAGGGATTCGACCGTGTTGTGACGTGGTAAATCGCGGCGCAGCAATTTATGGTGACTTAGTCTTTTTCGGTACGCTGGATGCTGGCGTTGTTGCCCTTGACCGGCTAACGGGCAAAGTAAAATGGAAGAAGCGCTTTGAAGACTATCGTGCAGGCTACACCATGACGGGGGCACCTACGATTGTTAAAGACCAAAAGTCAGGAAAGGTCATGCTTATTCACGGTTCATCAGGTGATGAGTTTGGTGTTGTAGGAAAACTGTTTGCACGCGATCCTGAAACCGGTGAAGAGATTTGGATGCGTCCATTTGTTGAAGGGCACATGGGCAGATTAAATGGTAAAGACAGCACACCTACTGGTGGTTCATACGAAGTGACAACGTGGCCGAAGGATGAAAACGGCGAAATGGTTGAGGCTTGGCACCACGGTGGTGGCGCACCATGGCAGAGTGCAAGCTTCGATGTTGAAACTAACACCATCATTATTGGTGCAGGTAACCCCGCTCCTTGGAATACATGGAAACGCACCGCCAAAGGCGGCGATCCACGAGATTGGGATAACCTTTATACTTCCGGACAAGTGGGTGTAGATGCAACCACTGGTGAGGTTAAATGGTTCTATCAACATACACCTAACGACGCATGGGATTTCTCTGGCAACAATGAACTTGTTCTATTTGACTATTACGATAATGGAAAGCTCATAAAAGCGACGGCTCATGCAGACAGAAATGGCTTTTTCTATGTAGTTAACAGACAAAACGGTGAATTCATCAGAGGCTTTCCCTTTGTAGATAACATTACGTGGGCCACACATATAGACCCTGACACGGGTCGCCCAGTTGAAGTAGACGGACAACGCCCACCACTGCCTGAGCCGGGTGAAAAACGAGGAAAGTCAATAGAGGTATCGCCTCCATTCTTAGGCGGCAAGAACTGGAACCCGATGGCCTACAGCCAGAATACCGGCTGGTTCTATATGGGCGCAAACCACTGGAAAGAAGACTACTGGACGGAAGAAGTGACCTATAAGAAAGGTGCAGCTTACCTAGGACAGGGTTTTAGAATTAAGCGCATGTATGACGACCACGTGGGCGTACTTCGTGCCGTAGACCCCATTTCAGGTGAAATTAAATGGACACACAAAGAGGAACTTCCTATGTGGGCTGGGGTACTGGCGACGAAAGGCGGACTCATTATTACCGGAACGGGCGATGGCTATGTCAAAGCTTTCGATGAGGAAACCGGTAAAGAACTTTGGAAGTTCCAAACGGGCTCGGGCATCATTTCATGCCCTATAACCTGGGAAGAGGATGGTGAGCAATACATCGGCTTAGCGTCAGGGTATGGTGGTGCAGTACCTCTATGGGGAGGAGATATGGCTGAACTCACCAAACCTGTCGCGCAAGGTGGTTCGTTCTGGGTATTTAAACTTCCTAATCACAATAAAAAGCAAAACGTAGCTAAACAATAGCTTTATCTTTGCAACAAACCAAACCGAGAGGCGGTGAAAACGCCTCTCGGCATTAAGGATCTCTCATGCGCTTACGTTTTCAAGCAACCAAACAACTCCCCATATTATTAGTTGTCCTATATTCAGCAACTGCCAGTGCCATTCCCGATTTCGAAGATGACGTGGAAATTATCAACGGATGTGAAATAAAACCAAAGACAGTGGTAGCGATACAGACTTAAGCGGTGCTGATTTGAGCCATGCAAATTTGCACGGGGCAGTATTCACCAACGTTAAGTTCAACAAAACAGATTTAAGGCACGCCAACTTAAGCTATGCGACGTTTAAGAAAAGTAACCTAAATCACGCTGATTTAGCTACCGCCAACTTAAAACACGCAGATTTACGCAGCTCAAAAGTTCGCAACGCTAACTTAGAAGGCGTAGATGGCTGGGCGCTGTTCGGTCAAGGGGTTGATTTCACTAACTCCAACTTTTCAGGTGCTAACCTGGACCAAGCGCGTTTATCAGGTGCGACAATGGTAAACACCAATTTACGTGCCGCGCGCTTAGAGCGGGTTTGGATGAACAAAGCAAACTTTGAAGGTGCTTCACTGATTAACGCCAATATTCAGGAAGCAAAACTGAACGATGCAAGTTTGTATCGAGCGAACCTAACCGGCACGCGCATCCACTACGCAACATTTCAGGGCACTTTCATGGACGAATGTATAAACTGTCCTATTAACTGGTAACTGTGATTGGGTGGAAAGAAAACATTGAGCCGTTCGATATAGCCAGCGCCCATTACCTTCGCTAACACCCATTCATACTTACTTTCTTAATATCCCCACTTTTGCTCCCATTCATCTAAAAGAGGGGGACATTCAGAGAAAAGCGTTGGGTAGTTCTCATACTTTTGCATTGAAGACTTATACACTGGTTGACTAACTTGATAGTAGCTCGGTGTTTGGAACAAAGGCGAACTATTACTTTCTAAGGTCTTAGCCTCCCCTTCTGTCAGCCCTGAAAACTGATATATGGACGCTATAGAGGATTCAGGGTCAGCAACAACATTTTCATATTTAATGCTTATTGCTCTGTCACTTAAAATTGGTTCCATTTTTTCCCAGCACGTGAAGACTTTATTATAAGCCTCAGCGAATTGCTCAACGGTGTACAAGTTTATTTCCTCGAACTGTAAACAACTCAACGCAATTGCCTTCGGGTTACGTAGGCAACAAAGTACTTTTGCGTTAGGAAACAAGGTCAACATTGCAGGTAAATAAGGGAAGTTAAGCGGCATCTTATCTACGATGAGTTTACTGCTGTCAACACTAGGAGAATAAGCCGTTAAATGCTCAAGATAGTCATTTGCCAAAGCGTCTAGTTCACTTTGGTTTGTACTCTTTATACCACCCGTCTCAGGGTCAACAATATCGCGTTCAACCATCTGATTATAAAAGGTTTCTACGGCATCTGTTTCTTCTAATAACTCAACATTCGCATTTTTAAGTAACAAACTTTCTATCAATGTCGTTCCCGAACGAGGAAATCCAACAATAAAGAGAATGTTTGTGCTGTTACTTGACGTGTTAACGATAGGAGAAGGTGATACATCAAAACCATTGAGCAAGACGCCAGAGGACAAATCTGAGAATTTACTGGAATGAAGGTTATTCACGTTATGTGCGATAAACCTGATGACCTCTTCGGCATCGCTAAAACGCTTGAGCTTTTCAAGGGTTCTAATCTTCTGGTAAAGATGAGGAAGGCTTTTTGGTTGTTTTACTAAGAAGTGCTCGTTAATTCGCAGCCCCTCTTCAAACTCTCCTTTTGCGAAGGCCAACAGCGAACGTTTTAACTCGTGTTGCTCCTTGTCGCCTTCAGCTTGAATTGATTGAATTTTGCCAAAAAATTTCTCAGCTTCAGCTAGCTCACGCCTGTTTTCGTTAATATTAAAGGCCAGCTCTAGTAACTGAATGTTATCGGTGTAATCAAACTTTCTATTGAGGACATCAAGGTTGTCTTTAGTGGCATTGAGTAGCCAAGAAACATAGTCTAAATACGTCAGTAACTCTTCTTTATCCGATGAATCAGCGAGGGAAAGTGATTTTTCAAGATGACGCTTTGCATGAACGTAACGCTTCGACTCCAATGCTGACAACGCCAAAAAATAGTGGATCGAATAAGAATCTGAGTACGTTGAACTTAGCATATTAGTCTGCTTAGCTAATTCTCCTCTCGAATGAATTCTGTAACATGCTTCTGTATACAGTTCAGCGCTAAGTTTATCGCTTAGATGAAGATCCTCTCTTTTAATATGCGCGACCAACTGAGACCATTTTTCCTGCTGATAAAGACACTTACTCAGGCTTTGTCCGTACTGAATATTTTTAGGATTTTTTGTTATTGCTTTTTCATATGCTAGCTGTGCTTCTTCATATCGGCCAAGCTCAGACATTAGATTTCCAAGTGCATGAAGAGCAACATGGTAGTTTGGATTAATTGCTATCGCTTTTGAAAGCTGCTTTTGTGCGTCATCATACCGCTCAGCTTCTTTTAGCAATAGCCCATAATTATACGCCACATCAGTGTTTTGAGGATAATCAGACTGAAGGCTTTCAAATATTTCAAACGACGTAGTAAATTCAGCAACCTTTCCTAGTGCCGTAGCATATACCATTTTTGCCATTGGATGCTGCTCATAGACAGGAGAAAGCGTCGATATGACTCGGCTAAATTCACCGGCACCGAACGCCTGCATTGCTTGATTTATTATTTCTTGAGTAAGTTTCATGAATATTTTATTTTTGGAGATATGTGCGTCTGTAGCAGATTTTGCAGTAATGATTTGTCTATAGTAACACGCTAAAAGTTGAATTTAAGCACTCTCAACTAACCGTGCACGAAACTAAAACCTCGAACATTCACCGAAGACTAGCCACGTGTAGATACTGCAATTACAAGGTGGCCAGTCTTTATTTAGTAGGCTTCATATTTGATTACTACTTTCAGCTATTTTACTTTGGCGGCAAGCTCAGCAGTTTCTTTACCCAAATTTTTAAGCTGCTTAATCGTCTTTTCATCCGTAATTGCGCCATCTTCCATAAGCGTATTTACCTTCGCAATAGCTTTTTGGTTCGGCAGCACCATAGTACCTAGATTTTCAAGTAACATTCTTAGTACCACCAGCACGCGCATGCCGCCTAGCCCACCAGCAGACGCAGCCATAATTCCAGCCACCTTACCGCGATATGCTTGTAATGGCTTTTCGCCTTCCCCCATGCGCGATGCCCAGTCGATGGCATTCTTTAGCAGTGCGGGATAGCTTGAGTTGTATTCTGGTGAAGCAATAAGAAAACCATCATGGCTCATTAGCAATTCTTTGAACGCCTGAGCTTTTTCAGGCATACCAAACTCGGCTTCCTCATCTTCATTAAACAACGGCATTTGAAAGTCAGCTAGGTCTATAACGGTAACCTCTGCTCCAGCCTCACGTGCGCCCTCTGCGGCAACTTTCATAATAGCTTGGTTGAATGAACCTTTACGGGTACTACCTGCAAATGCAAGGATCTTAGTCATGTGAGTTTCCTGTCGTTAATTTAAGTAGTGTTCTAGTTGTCTGATTTATAGGAAGCTATCGCCCTATCGGTTCTAATCGAAATGTAATACCACTGTACCTGCGATTACACGCCGCGATTACGAACATTTTAAATCTCGCTGAGTACGCAATTATCTATGCCCAATGGTATAAGGATCACGATTAGCGCAAACGAGCGTAGTAGGGTTGACGCTTATGTTTCGCATAAAAAAAGGCTGACAATCAATGTCAGCCTCTTTGTTATCAATACGTATGTTGTACCGCGAACACTACATTTTTTCTAGTGTTTCGATGCCAAGTAAGGTTAATCCTTGCTCTAGCGTCTTGGCAACCAGAGCTGACAACGCTAGACGGCTATCGCGTACCGCTGGCTCAATACCGTCTTTTAACATCGGGCACGCTTCGTAGAATGACATAAATGCTGAAGCCACATCATAGAGGTAAGTACACAGTACATGAGGCGTAGCTTCACGAGATACTGTACCAATCACCTCTTCAAACTGCATAAGTAATACAGCTAGCGCGTGCTCTTGTTTCTCAGCAATATTGATATCTACTGGCATGGTGGCCATTTCCACACCCGCTTTTCTGAACAAGCTTTTCACACGGGTATAAGCATACTGAAGGTAAGGCGCGGTGTTACCGTCAAAGCTTAGCATGGAGTCCCAGTTAAACATGTAATCAGTTGTGCGGTTTTTAGATAGGTCAGCGTATTTCACAGCGCCAATACCCACCTTGTGAGCGACTTCTTTAAGCTCGTCTTCGCTTAAATCGTTGTCGCGCTCTGCGATAAGTTTACCCGCACGCTCAACGGCTTCATCAAGCAATTCGACCAGTTTAACCGTACCGCCAGTACGGGTTTTAAATGGCTTACCGTCACTGCCTAGCATCATTCCAAATGGGCAATGCTCGTAAGTTTGCTCTTCTTTCATAAAGCCCGCTTTACGGCCCACAATTTCAGTTTGCTTGAAGTGCAATGCCTGACGCGCGTCAGTAAGAATCAGCGTACGGTCAGCGTTTAACTTGCCGCTGCGATAGCGCATTGCCGCAAGGTCTGTCGTTGCGTATAAATAGCCGCCACCCGACTTTTGAACGATGTAAACCGCAGGGTTGCCTTCTTTATCAGCAAGCTCAGGTATAAACACCACCTGCGCACCTTGGTCTTCTACTGCAAGGCCTTTCGCTTTAAGGTCGCTGATTACGTTGGCCAAATCGTCATTGTAAGCCGACTCACCCATAATATCTTTTCGGGTAAGGCTTACGTTTAGCTTGTCGTACACTTCTTCTGAGTGAGCAATAGACACGTCAATGAACTTTTCCCACAGCGCCAGACACTGAGCGTCACCGCCCTGCAGCTTAACTACGTATTCACGGGCGCGGTCGGCAAAACCTTCTTCTTCGTCAAAGCGTACTTTGGCTTCGCGGTAAAAGTCTTCAAGATCAGAGAGCGCAGTTTCAGCCACTTCATCTTGTAGCTTGTCTGAAAGGTGCGCAAGCAACATGCCGAACTGTGTGCCCCAGTCGCCCATGTGATTTTGGCGAATAACATTGTGGCCCAAGAACTCAAGCACTTTAACCACAGCATCGCCGATGATAGTAGTACGTAGATGACCCACGTGCATTTCTTTGGCCAGGTTAGGCGATGAGTAATCAACAACAATGTTTTGTTCTTTTGACTTAGCAATGCCTAAACGTGGGTCGGTTAGCGACAACTCACACTGATTAGACAGCCATTCGTCATTTAAATGAACGTTGATAAAACCAGGGCCCGCCACTTCTAGCTTGCTGGCAATATCGTCGAGCTTTACAGTCTCAACAATTTTCTCTGCAATATCGCGCGGCTTTTGCTTAAGCTGCTTGGCTAGCGCCATCGCGCCGTTAAACTGATACTCACCAAATTCAGGTCGAGCGCTGCGCGAAACTGGCACCGGTGCATTTTCTACACCCATTTCTTGTAGAGCTTCAGTGAAACGGTTAACTAATAGTGCGTGTATATTCATAGTATATTGTGTCTTTGTTTAATCTTTATTAGCTTAATTTTCGCGCGTATTCTTGAACTGGATATCAGGGTAGCGCTCTTGCGCTAGCTGTAAATTCACCATAGTAGGTGCGATGTACGTCAGGTTATCACCGCCATCTAGTGCAAGGTTTTGCTCACCTTTGCGGCGGAATTCATCAAGCTTCTTCTCATTGTCAGAGTAAACCCAGCGGGCCGTGCTCACGTTAATATGCTCATAAAGTGCGTCTACGTTGTATTCTGCTTTCAAGCGAGCGACTACCACGTCAAACTGAAGCACACCTACTGCGCCCACAATCAAATCGTTGTTGGCAAGGGGTCTAAACACCTGTACCGCCCCTTCCTCAGAAAGCTGGATCAGTCCTTTAAGCAGTTGCTTTTGCTTAAGCGGATCTTTCAAGCGGATGCGTTTAAATAGCTCAGGCGCAAAGTTTGGAATACCCGTAAAGCGGTAGTTATCGCCTGACGTGAAGGTATCCCCTATGCGAATGGTTCCGTGGTTGTGCAAGCCGATGATATCGCCGGCATAGGCTTCTTCTAGTAATGAACGGTCACCAGCCAAGAAGGTTAATGCATCCGAAATACGCACATCTTTACCTAAACGGCTGTTGCGCATTTTCATGCCTTTTTCGTACTTGCCCGACACAATACGACAGAATGCGATGCGGTCACGGTGTTTCGGGTCCATGTTGGCCTGAATTTTAAATACGAAGCCACTGAACTTACCATCGGTACTTTCGATAGTCCCTTCTTCGGTTTCGCGGCCAAGTGGCGCAGGTGCCCACTCAACCAAACCGTCAAGCATATGATCAACACCGAAGTTACCTAATGCTGTACCGAAAAATACTGGCGTTAACTGGCCTTCCAAGAAAAGCTCTTGTTCAAACTCGTTAGATGCACCGCGTACAAGCTCAAGCTCGTCACGCAAGGTTTCAGCGAGGTCACTTCCTACTGCAGTATCTAACTCAGGGTTATCTAACCCTTTGATGATGCGCACGTCTTGGATAGTGTGACCCTGGCCGCTTTGATACAAAATAGTTTCGTCGCGGTGAAGGTGATATACACCTTTAAAGCTCTTACCACAGCCAATTGGCCAAGTAATTGGTGCACACAGGATATCAAGCTCGGTTTCTACTTCATCGAGCAGTTCCATAGGATCGCGAATATCACGGTCAAGCTTGTTCATGAAAGTCACAATCGGCGTATCGCGCAAACGGGTGACTTCCATTAGCTTTCGAGTCCGGTCTTCTACACCTTTCGCGGCGTCGATAACCATAAGGCATGAGTCAACGGCCGTCAGTGTACGATAGGTATCTTCAGAAAAGTCTTCGTGCCCCGGAGTATCCAGCAGGTTTACTAAGTGATCACTATATGGAAACTGCATGACCGAGGTGGTTACCGAGATACCACGCTCTTTTTCCATTTCCATCCAGTCAGATTTAGCATGCTGACCTGACTTTTTACCTTTTACGGTACCGGCAGTTTGCAGGGCGCGTCCGAATAACAATACTTTTTCGGTAATCGTGGTTTTACCCGCATCCGGGTGCGATATGATTGCGAACGTACGTCGCTTTTTAATCTCTTCTAGAAGCTTCTTATCTGACATCAATACTTATCTTCGTTATCTATTATCCCTGTAAACCAATTACTTACAGGCGCGTTTTATAACGGATAAGCAATGCTTTTCCGCGCAAATTCAGTATTGCGGTAAAACGCTTGATACGGCTTGGTAATTAATTGCGCGGATTTTAGCATTTTACTGCACGTAACAGTAGAGCGAAATTACATACTCCCTACCGCTTAATTTGCTATGCGACCACTCACTGCTTTTTTTCATGCATACACACTTTCACATCGTTAACCTATTTCAAACATTGTTGTACACACCGTTTACAACACAAGTGACAGACCCTTTTTATAAACCCTATTTATAAAAATAAGGACAACGCCCTGTGATATTGTTTCTAACTTGCGTAGCCGCGCTTATTGCTGGCTACTTTATATATGGCGCCTTTGTTGAGAAGGTATTTGGCGTCACACCAGCACGCCCCACTCCTGCACATAGCCAAAAAGACGGCGTAGACTTTGTTCCCATGTCTACACCGAAGGTGTATCTCGTTCAGCTTCTGAACATTGCTGGCGTAGGCCCTATATTTGGTCCTATTATGGGTGCACTGTATGGCCCAGCTGCCATGCTTTGGATTGTATTAGGGTGCATTTTTGCCGGCGCTGTTCACGACTATTTCTCAGGCATGCTGTCAGTTCGCAACAATGGCGAATCTGTGCCTAGCTTATCTGGCCGTTATTTGGGCCGAGGCGCTAAGCACTTTATGAACTTGTTCGCTATTGTGCTGCTTCTACTGGTAGGTGTAGTTTTTGTCTCAGCGCCCGCAGGCATGATCACAAATCTCGTTAATGATCAGACATCATGGCATGTTGAAGTTGGCACTATGGTCGCCATTATTTTTGCCTACTATATTTTGGCTACCATTGTTCCCGTAGATAAAATTATTGGTCGTTTTTATCCGTTTTTCGGAGCCCTTCTTATTTTCATGTCGGTGGGATTATTAGCCGCGGCCAGCTATTCTGACCAGCACTCGATACTTAGCCAATTCACGGCAAGTGATATGCTGACGAATTTAAATCCTAACGATATGCCTCTTTGGCCGGCGCTCTTTATCACTATCGCTTGTGGCGCTATCTCTGGATTTCATGCCACCCAGTCCCCACTTATGGCTCGCTGTATGGAGAACGAGAAGAACGGACGTTTTGTGTTTTTTGGTGCGATGATAGGTGAAGGTGTGATTGCCCTTATCTGGTGTGCCATTGCCCTTTCTTACTTCGACAATTTAGAAGGACTATCGGCAGCTATTACCAATGGTGGCCCTGGAAACGTTGTCTATGCCTCATCATTCGGTCTTTTAGGTGTTGTTGGTGGCGTACTGGCTTTTCTTGGCGTGGTTATTCTTCCTATTACGTCTGGCGACACCGCATTTCGCTCAAGTCGTCTTATCATGGCCGAGTACTTTAACGTTGAACAAAAAGGTATACGTAACCGCTTGTTCATGGCCGCCCCATTGTTTGTGCTTGGCGGTATTCTTACCCAAGTCGATTTCGGCGTTATTTGGCGCTACTTCGGATTTGCCAACCAAGCAACAGCCGTCATGATGCTGTGGACCGCATCTGCATACTTACTAAGACATAATAAACTGCACTGGATAACTACGGTACCAGCAATATTTATGACGGCCGTTTGCGTTACCTTTATTCTAAACAACGACACCTTGGGTTTCGGTATGGCGATGAATGTATCGACAACCATCGGGCTTATCGCATCCCTAATCACCACGGTTTACGTCATTCGAATTTCCAAGGGGAAAGGTGAAGCGCCGCTTGAGCCATCATCTGTGAATGTTGAAAAACCTTCCCAACCGGTAGACGCGTAACTACCTACACTAAACACGTGTAATATGATGAGCCGCCCTTTATATAGGGCGGCTATTTATTTTGTACTTTTGACATGGGTTATAATGAGGCTCATTTTTAATCGGCGGTAATATTGGCAAGCATGGAACTCATACTTTCGCTACTTCAACAAATGTGTGTGTATCTTGTGCTCGCATATATGCTGAGTAAAACACCGCTTTTTCTTCCTATTCTCAGCATTTCTTCTCATCGCAAACACCGCTACTTGGTGTATGTAGTTTTTTCTTCCTTTTGTATTCTGGGCACGTATTTTGGTCTGCAAATAGACGACGCCATTGCCAATACCAGAGCCATTGGGGCAGTTATAGGAGGATTACTAGGCGGTCCAGTAGTTGGGTTTGCCGTAGGATTGACCGGCGGCCTCCATCGTTATTCATTGGGTGGTTTTACTGATGTTGCCTGCGCTATTTCCACCACGCTTGAAGGTCTTATCGGCGGCCTCATGCACGTTTACTATGTTCGCCAGAACAAAAGTCTAGATCTTTTCAACCCATGGAAAGTTGGTGTCATTACCTTCATAGCAGAGTTGTTTCAGATGGCTATCCTGCTTACCGTTGCTGAGCCTTTTGAAAAATCTTACGCACTGGTCAGCGCTATAGCCGCACCTATGGTTATTGCAAATTCTGTGGGGGCCGCACTTTTTATCAGTATCTTATCTGACAAAAAAACGATATTTGAAAAGTACTCTGCCACTTTTTCACGACGTGCACTATCCATAGCAGATCGCTCAGTGGGCGTGCTCACATCTGGATTCACCCCAGTTAATGCAGAAAAAGTAGCACGCATTATCTATGAAGAAACGAATGTGGGTGCGGTAGCGATTACTGATAAAGAAAAGATTCTGGCGTTTATCGGAACGGGTGCCGATCATCACCTGCCAAACACCCCCATATCGTCATCAAGTACGATGGAGTCACTGAACAATAACAAAATAGTCCATTTAGATGGCGCTGAGCGCCCATATCAGTGCACATTAAACAAAAATTGTCCGCTGGGTTCAGTATTGATTATTCCACTTCACTCTGGCTCTGAGGTGGTGGGTACCATTAAGCTTTACGAACCCAAACGGAAGTTTATGTCGACGGTTACCCTGTCAATGGCAGAAGGCATCGCTCAATTACTGTCTAGTCAGATTGTTTACGGCGCGTATCAGCAGCAAAAAGATCTGCTCTCACAGTCTGAAATCAAGCTGCTGCATGCACAGGTCAACCCTCATTTCCTATTTAACGCGCTCAATACGATTAGCGCTATTATTCGTCGCGATCCCAAAAGGGCCAGAGAGCTCGTGCTAAGCTTGTCACGCTTTTTTAGAATAAACTTAAAGCAAAACACCGCGGTGGTGACACTAAAAGAAGAGATTGACCACGTTAATGCTTATCTGGCAATCGAGAAGGCGCGTTTTGCCGAACGCCTGCAGGTTGCCATCAAATGTGACGATGCTGCCATGTCAGCGCTTCTACCAAGTTTTACGTTACAGCCTCTGGTAGAGAACGCGGTTAAACACGGTATCGCCCAACGAATAGAGGGTGGGCATTTAACTTTGAATGTACGATGTACAACAGATAACCACATTCACATTCTCGTTGAAGATAATGCTGGCTTGTACAAACCCAAAAAAGAGCAACACGCAGGTTTAGGGATGGATATTGTAGATAAACGACTTATTCATCAGTTTGGTCAACAAGCAGGCCTGGTGATCGAATGTCGAACTAACCAGTTCACTCGGATGTCCTTTTCCATTCCACACACTCATTACCATTCTCATCAGGGCTAACAATGACTAAGAACTCAGCATTTCGCGCGCTTGTTATTGACGACGAACCGCTCGCCAGGGAGGAGCTTTGCCAGTTACTCAACGAAACCAATGAAGTACATGTCTTAGGGGAAGCCGCGAACGCAATAGAGGGGTTGGCATTAATTAAACAACACCGTCCGGATGTTATATTTCTTGATATAGAAATGCCCCAGCTCTCTGGCCTCGATATGCTGGCTATGCTTGATTTAGACACCATGCCTTATGTTGTGCTGGTCACCGCATTTGAACAGTATGCCCTTCAGGCATTTGAAGATAACGCGTTTGATTACTTGCTCAAACCTGTGGAACCAGAGCGGCTTGATAAAACACTTGCCAGGCTTAAAAAGAGAACTCAGCCCCAAACTGACATTGACGCCATTGCCTCCCCCACATTAGTACATATTCCTTGCGTAGGTCATCAGCGCATATTACTGCTACCCGAATCTGATATTCAGTTTGCTTATAGCGATGTGGCGGGCGTACATGTTATATCGCTAGAACAACAAGCAGACACGCAGCTCACATTGAAAATCTTAGAAGAGAGAACCGCGCTCGTTCGGTGTCACCGGCAATACTTGGTGAGGTTATCATGCGTTGCGGAAATTAAACTCTTGGATAATGGCCTTGCTACGCTTCTAATGAAGACGGGAGATTCAGTTCCCGTGAGCCGTCGATATCTCAAAAAGCTAAAGTCGTTATTAACGCTTTAATCACTCCACAAAGGCTGCATTAACTTAAAAAGGACTGAGAGAGTATGCCTGATTTTCGGGCACCGTAAGGAAATTTCCCCATTTTCCTGCTCAATGGAGAGCCTTCCCCCGTTCAATTCACGCTCAACTTGCAAAATCTCTTTCTCATCTCAATGCCATTTACTTAGCATGCTAAACAAATAAAATAGTTAGCATGCTAATTAAATTAACGGTTTTTACATGTCATTTTCAGAACCTATGCCACTTCAACTTATTGCGCTTTTTGCCCGCACTGCGCAAAAGTGCAGAAGAACTGTCACTGAATCGGTCGCTCATCTCGACCTTACAGAGTCAAGATGGCGCGTAATGATTCATATGTCATTACTTGGTGAGGGCTGTACGCAACAGATGGTGGCTGAAAGCTTGGAAATAGAAATGCCTAGCTTAACTCGCACAATTAAACAGCTCGAAACTACCGGGTTAATCAAACGCGTTACAGATACTAACGACAAACGAAGTCGCTTACTTTACTTCACAGATATGGGCAAAGGTCGAATGAATGATATCGAAAGTACATTGATGGCGCTGCGAGATGAAGTGTACGCAGGAGTATCTGAAGAAGAGTTACGCATTATGGCTAAATGTGTTCAAAAAATTGAAGTTAATGCCGCAAAATTATTGGAGTCACTTAAGTGAGTCAACGAACCCCAGATCAGGAATTTGCTAGGTACATAAAGCTGGCTTTGGTCGCTTTTGCCATCTGCTTTATCTACTTTATTATTGCAGATATACGCATGCCAATGACACCACAGGCGAGAGTCTATCATCAGGTCACGCAAATCTCTCCTCAGACAAATGGGCCGATAAACGAGGTGCTTGTCAAAAATAACCAAACCGTCAAGGAAGGGCAGGTTTTATTTGTTATAGATGAGACACCTTACCTAATTGCCCTTGAAAAGGCGCAAATTGATTTGGCAAATGTAGAGTTAGAGAATGCTCAGATAGATGCGAAAGCGGAAGCGATTAGAGCAAAGATAGAGGCTGCATCGGCGGTTTACGACGAACGCAACAGTGAATTTCAACGACTTAATTCCTTAGTTCAAACTAGAGCGGTATCTCAACAAAACGTGGACAAAGCGTACGCGCAACTTAAAAGCGCTGAAGCCGAAATTAGTGCGCTTGAAGCCGATCTAAACCAGCAAGTTGTTGCAAGAGGTAAGCAAGGTGACAAAAATCTAAAATATCTAGAAGCGGTAAATGCGGTTAAACGGGCAGAGTTGAACTTAGCCTATACCAAAATTAAAGCACCGCATGACGGCATAATGGCAAACATGCAGGTAACTCAAGGCACTTATGCTAAACAAAGTACGCCCCTTGCCTCAGTTGTCGATAACACGCTAGATGTGGTTGCAGATTTTCGAGAGAAATCACTCGCCAATGTAAAAGAAGGCATTCGCGCTAACGTCGTTTTTGATGCACTACCGGGTAAAGTATTTGAAGCTAAAGTGGAAGAATTTGAAGCTGGTGTAAGCGACGGCCAACTTGCCGCCAACGGCACCCTTGCAAGCGTTGAAAAGTCGAATCGATGGGTACGAGATGCACAGCGCCAACGTGTCCACATTAAGCTTGAAGAACAAGAAATATCGTTAAACCACCTCACCAGTGGCGCTCGCGCTACCGTGCAGATAGTTCCAGACAACCCTATTGAAAGTGTGGCAGCGAACATTCAAATTCACTTTATAAGCCTGCTGCACTTCATTTATTAGACTTAAATTATGGATTCACAGCTAAGTAAAAATGATGTCCAGCAGATGCTTAGGATCGCCTCCGGCGCCACGTTGGGCTTTGCTATATCGAAAGCGCTGGATTGGCCTAATCCGATATTTTTTACCTTGTACCCTATTTTGTTGCTTGGACTGGTAGCCGTTTTAAATGGTCACATTATTCGACAATTTCTTGCCGCAACTATCTTTCCGGCGGCGGCTGTTTTAGTGGTATACGGCTTGTTCGGAAGCCACCCATTGCTGATCACGCCGCTAATCGCCATCACTTTCGCTTTTCTGTTTTGGCAAATGAGTAAAGGTACGCTGTATTTATTCGGTGCGTTTTCCCTTGTAGGACTTTCGCTGCAGCTACACTTTGCCAGCTACAGCAGCGATGGAATAGATATCTACGCATTAGTGATATCAAACATCGGTGCAATTCTGTTGGCATTAATAATTGCATTCGCTTTGCATATTGTTTTTCCCGATGAGGAGCCGCGCACGCCTTTACCCAAAGCGGCAAAAGATAAAGCAAGTATTCGCCACGAAGTCATATTATGCACCACTGTCGCCACGCTATCGTTTGCTGTATTTCAAACCTTCGACTTAGTAGATTCGATATCAGCACAAGCAGCAAGTGTATTGATTCTTTTTCCACTGTGTTGGAAAGGAGCCACATTGAGTGGCTGGCAGCGAGCGCTGGGCACGCTAATTGGATGTAATCTTGCCCTGCTCGCCCAGCTCATTTTGCTCAACTACAGTGACACGTTGTTTTTCGCAAGTTTCAGCTTATGGATATTGGTATTTTTCATCAGCCGCCAGCATGTACTTAGCGGTGGTGGTGCTGGCACGGGCTTTGGCGTACTTACCACATTTGGCATTTTGTACGGCCAGTCACTCTCTCCACAACAGGATATTTTTTATAGTGCGCTGTATCGCTTTTCATCGGTAGTCGTAGCTATTGCACTTAGCCTGTGCGTTATTTATGTAGTACACAGTCTACTTAACAAATTCCAGCCTACACGACACCACACGTTTACTTAAAAGACCTGTAGTTATAACGCTTACCGGTTAAAATTTGTGGACGAAAAGTTGATTTGCTACTTCTAGGGCCTGTATATGGTCTCCCCCATTATTGCAAGAGTAAACATGCTGTTTTGACTAAAATGGTTTGCGTCCGTATATCCGGCTTCTCGTTGAAGTATTTTC